>CACYWX010000216.1 GCA_902778205.1 uncultured Ruminococcus sp.
CCTATTTCAATCCACACTCCCCGTGGGGGGAGTGACGGGGCGGGCCCGGCACCGGCGACACGAACAGAAATTTCAATCCACACTCCCCGTGGGGGGAGTGACTCCTGGCGAGGTCGACGATCTGGAGACACTGGAAAATTTCAATCCACACTCCCCGTGGGGGGAGTGACAGTACTGTGCCTTTTCGGGATTGTCCATATGTACATTTCAATCCACACTCCCCGTGGGGGGAGTGACTTCTCCTTCTCAAAAAACACGGCGATGTTCATATCATTTCAATCCACACTCCCCGTGGGGGGAGTGACTGCGGAAAGAACAGGATCTGCTCGTTTCCGCTTCCCTTTAGTTGTCAGAAATGCTCAAAAAGTCAAAATCAAATCGTGCTTTTCTTTGAAGCGAGAACCGGAATCCAGCCAAAATCCGGGTGCGAATGCGCGGAGGTTCTCTGTCTGCTTCCGGTTCGCGCTCAGAGGATCAGCGCGTCCTCCGGGTCATACGCGTTCTTCACGCCGTAGTGCTCGATCCGGCCGGCGTAGCGATCGCCCAGGTTGTAGATCCGCAGGCTGTCCCGCTTTTCGTCCATGGCCTTCCGGAGCTTGTCCCGGACGACGATCAGCTGCGCGTTGTCCAGGTCGCATTCAAATACGGAGTTCTGCACGCGCTGTCCGTAGTTGACGCAGATTCTGGCAACCTTGGAAAGCCGTTTTCGCCCGGAGGGGTCCGAGGTGCTCACGTCGTAGGTGATCAGTGTCAGCATGCTTCCTCACTTCCATAGGAACGGCGGGTAGTCGTCGATGTCCCCGCGGATCGCCTTCGCCAGAAGCCGGGCCTGCAGAAAGGGAATCATTCCCCAGACCGTCTTCTCGGCGAGATACGGATGCACGATTTCCTCCCGCTTCTTTTTCTGCCACTGCGAGAGGAATTCGCGCCGGCTGTCGTCCTTCAGGAGCACCGCGCCGTTTTCCTTCCGCACGAAATCCGATTCGGAAATCACCTTTTTGTTGATCAGGGTCAGCACGAACCGGTCCACGAACGGCGCGCGGAACTCCTCCACCAGGTCCAGGGCCAGGGAGGCGCGTCCCGGCCGGTCCGTGTGGAAGAAGCCGGCGTACGGATCCAGTCCGGCGGTCTCCAGCGCGGCGGAGCACACCGACGTCATCAGAGAGTAGCCGAAGGACAGCATGGCGTTGACCGGATCGAGGGGCGGTCTGCGGTTCCGGGAGTCGAAGCCGAAGGCGTCCTTCTGCTGCAGGATCAGCTCGTCGAACACGGAAAAATACCTCTGCGCTCCTTCCCCCTCCAGACCGCGCAGAGAGTCGGCGTTTTCCGCGCGGTAGGCCGAACGGGAGAAGTCTCTCAGCTGACCTTCCGCGGCGCCGACCGTCTCCCCGTCGATCCGTCCGGCGTGATCGCTCACCGCGCGGCGGAGAACGGCGGCGCTTCCGGAGAGCTTGGCGGCGATCATGCGGCGCGCAATCGCAAGGGAACGCTCCGGATCGTCCGCCCAGCGGTACTGCTCCCGCCGCACCAGGATGCTCCCATGCGTCTTTCCGACCGTGCGGCACAGGAATCTTCCGGAGGGCGTCAGAAAGGTGACGGACTTTCCGTATTCCGCGCATTTTCCCAACAGGGCCGGGGACGCGCCGACGTATCCGAAGGTCACGATCCCGTCGAGAAGGTGGAGCGGCGTCCGTCCGATCTCCCGGGACTCCCCGGACTCCGGATCCTCCGCCCGGACGACGGCGTTCTCCCCGTCCAGCGCGAGATAGGCGTTTTCCGTCGTCACGTAGAGCGTGTTGAGCAGCTTTTTCATTCCGAATCACCTCCGAGGTTTTCCTCGTTGTACTGACGCGCGGAGGGAAGGCGGCTCAGCTTCGGAAGGCACTCGTCCTTCAGGGAACAGGCTTTGCAGGCCCTGGTCCGCTTCGGCTTCGGCAGCCAGGCCCGGTCCGCGTACCGATGCATTTCCTCCGCGTACCGCCGGACCGTCTCCCGCATGTCCTCCGTGATTTCCACATGCTGACGCCGCCTGGTCTCGAAGTAGAACAGGGCTCCCTCCGGCACGGCGCAGCAGAGCATCTCCTCGAGGCACATCGCCTGGGCGGCCAGCTGGAGTGCGTCGCAGGGATCCTCCTTGGGGGACCCGCGCTTGTACTCCACCGGGTAAACCGTCCAGAGTCCTTCGCGGCGGGGAAGGGGGATCCCCGTTCTGCTTCTCCGGAACTCCACCGCGTCGCATTCGCCGGACAGACCGAGGCTCCGGGAGAAGACCGGCATGGCGCGGGAGATCACGACCTCTCCCCGCGACTCGGAGCGGTAGGCGTCGTGGGCGTTTTCGTGCAGGATCCGCCCTTCCGCCGTCCGCGCGTTCTCCTCCCAGACTCCTTCGATGTGGATCAGCGCCCACTGTCGGCGGCAGAAGGCGAAATGCTGGATGCCGGAGAGCATGAGGAAATCCTCTTCGCGGTATTCCGTCACCCCATGCGGATGCACTCCACGCCCGCGGGCATTTCGTCCACCGTGACGGTGTAGTCCTCAAAGCGCCGCGGAGCTCTGGAGGGATCGTTCCGCTCCACATGGACCGCCCGGAAGAGCTTGTAGGCGGGGGCGTTCCCGAGCTCGCCCGCGTGCCTGAAGACGATCAGCTCCCGCACGGCCATGTTTCCTCTCGCGGCGGAGTGATCGTGCTCGAACATGCCGAGAATCGCCTCCCACAGCAGGCTGAGGTCGTCCTCCGAGAAGCCGGTGACCTTCCGCGCCAGATTCGCCGAGACGTAGCCCTCGCACCGGTAGAGGCCGTAGGGAACGATGTACTTCGAACCCATTTCGGTGCCCTTCTTTTCCGCGTCCGCTTCCGTGGTTATCGCGACGCGGGTGATGGTGATCTCCTGGGGAACGATGGGATCCACGGACCGGGCAAATCCCAGCTGGACCGGTCCGCGCACCTGGCCGCAGTTCAGCGCGCCCTTCACAAAGGTGGTCATGACCGCGCCGAAGGTCCGGATGTCGTAGAATTCGGAGCACATATAGTCACGGAGCTTTGCGTCCAGGTTCTCGTCCTTCTTTTTGGCTTCCTTGAGCTTTGAGGGTTCGACGCCGACGGCCGCGCAGGCTTCCGCGTCGCTCCGGTTCAGCGGGACGCCGTCCTTGATGTAGATGCGGTATCCGGGCTCGTCCTCCCGGACGGTTTCGACATAATTGCGGATTTTGCGCTTCAGGCATACGTCCGTGACAAGGCCGAGATTGGTTTCCGGATCCACCCGGGGCATATTTCCGGTGTCGGGGTCGCCGTTGGGGTTTCCGTTCTCCACGTCGAACAGGATGACGAATTCATATCTGTTGCGGATGGGTTCACTCATGGTCTGTATCCTCCCTGATCTCTTTGTTTTTCGGATTCGGTTCAAAGCGCTTCTGTCTCTTATGGTAATAGCCGATCTGGAAAATCCCCTGATCGTTCAGATCCATCTGGGCCGGATAGCTCTCCGTGATCTTGGACATCAGCTCGTTCAGCTGCCTGGAGTAGTACACCTTTGAACCGCCGTCCAGCTTGCGCAGATGATGGTTCGCCAGCTCGATCAGCCGCGGGAAGACCAGCGCGGGCGTCGTGCAGGCGGATGTAAAGAACCGGTCCTTGATGGTGGTCACGCCGCTTGCCGTTTCCTGGACCGCCTCCAATACGGCGAACAGTTCTCCGAGAACGTAGGGGAGATAGGTTGTTTCTTCGTTCAGCTTCACGCCGAGCACCTCCTTGTATTTCGGGTAGTCCGGATGATGGATCCGGTTTCGCAGAAGGAACGCCTTGACTGCCGCCGCTTTTCCGGCCCGGACGTCGCGCTCCGAATAGATGCGGGAGAGGATCTGCCGGTAAAAGGTCTCCGGGAAATCGCCGCCGGTCAGCACGGCCCGGAGCAGGTCGCCGCTCAGCTGAGGAGACGGGTCTCCCACCGCCTTTCCGTCCGCGCCTTTCCGGACCGTTTCGCCGAGCAGTCTCCAGAGCGGCATATGCTCCGGCGCGCCGACGATCGACAGCTCCTCGTAAAACCGCTCGAAATTCCGGGCCAGGTCCCCGAAAGACGTGTCGTGGAAGAACCGTACGGAGACGCGGGCATTGTTGGGCGAGAGGGCGAGGATGAAAAAGCGGTTCGACGGATCCAGCGGGAAGTCCCGGAAGACGGCCGCCTCCCTGCGGGCGATCCTTTTGAGTATGCCGTCGAGATCCGCGTCCGTCACCTCGTCGTTTCCGCCGTCGAGGAAGAAGGTCATGAAATCCTGATACGCGGGCTCGGCGCCCTCGGCCCAGTAGACCACGGTGGCGTCGCCGATGAACTGCCGGTGCGCGGGATCCGCCAGCAGACGGTTCAGCGCGGTGGTGTAGGCGAAGGCGGCGTATTTGCCGACCGGGGCGTTGAGGCTCTGCTCCTTGCCGAAGGAGGTAAAGGAATCCGCGTTGAAGGAGACGATGGCCGCGCCGGAGGACTGCGCTCCCCTCACGCCCTTCACTGCGGGGTGTACTTTTTCGGGAACGGCACGCTTTCCGGTGACGAGACAGACGGCGGTCTCTCCCTTTTCTTCATCCTTCCCGCCGTAGGCCTCCTGCCAGGCCGCGGCGATATCCGGGTCTTCTGCGGCGAAACGATCCTTCACGAAGAATGTGACGTTTCCGCCGCTCTTTGCGAGCTCGTCGCGGACCCCTCCCACGGCGGGATGGTCGGCGGCCTCCTCCGGCTTCCAGCTCCGGAAAAAGGCGCATACGGCGCGGGCGGCGGGAGAGGTGTGTCCTTCCAGCACGGAAAGGTGATAATCCCTCGATGCCGCAAAGCATTCGGGAGCTCGTTTCACGTCCTTTTCCGCGTCCGATTTCGCCAGCCCGAGGATGTAGGCCGGATTGTCGCAGAGAAAATCCGGCAGGATCCCGGAGGACCGCTTGAACGGCGCGGGCAGGAGCATGGTTCGCGGGACCTCGACGGTTTTTCCCTTCTGCTCCTTCGGCTCGGAGAGGGCGTTCACCGCCAGGACCTCTCCCGATCCGTTCAGCTCCAGCATCCAGGAGACCCGCACCTGCGCCCATCCGTCCCGCGGGCTCTCCCCTTTGGCGGCAAGGGCCTCGTAATACCGTACCAGCGACTCGAGAATCATCGGATCACCTCGCAGTTTCTGAGATCGACGACCCCGTCCCTCATCACGGCGCGGAAGAACATGGGCCGAATATTCTCCCTGTCGCCGTAGTCCATGTCATAGAGCATCCAGCCCAGGTCCCGCTCTCCTTCGCAGGCGGTGCGGATCGGGCGTCCGTCCCATTCCCGGAAGAACGCGGGGAATTCCCGGGTGCCGAAGTACGGCTGATGATACGCCTGTCCCCGCTCCAGACGGCGGTGGATGATGTCGGCGAACTTGCCCTCGTTGTCCGTGGCGTTCGCCCGGTCCGTCAGCTCGAAATGCGCCTCGAGCACGTATTTCACGTTGACGAGGATCATGGAGGCTCTCTGCTGGATGTCGTCCTTCGCGTTGATAAAGGGAATCTCCCCTCCGTTCATCATGGTGCGCACGGCCCTTCCGGACACCACGGACTTCACCTCGTTTCGCCGGATGTTCTGGAACCGGATGGGGTGGAGGACATGGATCCGGTCGATCACCCATTTCATGCCGGGGTGCCAGTAGACGGCCTCCAGCAGGCCCCGGGCGGCAGACGGCGTGATGATGTCGTAGCTCACGCGCTCCACCTTCATCTCGGGGCGGGTGAAGCAGGCGTTCGGTCCCCAGACTTCAATCTGAAATCCCAAGGTGGTCTCCTTTCTTTATGGCAATACTCAGAATTAGCTGCACTATGCCCAACAATTAGTTTTTGATCGAACTTTTTCCAAAAAGTTCGTGGGGTGTCGGGGCAACGCCCTGACCCGAC
>CACYWX010000217.1 GCA_902778205.1 uncultured Ruminococcus sp.
CCGCCCGAAGCAGTCACGGTGAAGCTGGCTTTCGTCCCGGCGTTTACCGTCCGGTCGGAGGGTCCATACACATTCAGGGGGTCCGCATTCTCCACCACCGTTACATAGCAGTACGCGGTGAATCCGCCGTCGACTGTCGTCGCGGTGATGAACACGGTTCCGACGCCGTGAGCCGTCACTATGCCTGTGGAATCAACGGACGCTGTCGTGGGTGCGCTGCTCGTCCAGGTGACGTTCTTGTCCGTCGCGTCGGAAGGAAGGACCGTCGCCGTCAGGGGTTTGCTCTCTCCCACTTCCAGCGTCATCTCCGTCGTGTTCAGGGTGATGCCGGTGACGGGGACTCCCGCCTTTTCCCAGACCGCATAGTAGGTGAAGGTGCTGTTCCCTTCAAATCCCTCATAGTAATAATGATTAAGCGTATATGAGTATTCGTCGCTGTAAAGCGTCTTGGACAGCCCATTGCTGCTCAATTCATTTTCGGTGTACCAGCCGTCGTTGTAAACTCTCCACTTGTTGTCTGCGTCTCTTCTTAAATTCCATCCCACAAAAGTGTATCCTTCTCTGGTGAAGGTATTCTTAGCCGCAGTATACTCCTGATCATAGACCAGCGTGGTCGGGTTCATGGTTCCGGTCCCGCCGTTTGCGTCATAGTACAGTGTTGTGGTGACGGGTGTCCACATAGCGTAAAGCGTAATAGTCTTGTTGCCGGTGGATAAATCAACTCCAAGGGCATTCCCCAAGTCCTTACCTGTGTTAAACGACTCAAACCAATCTACGCTGATTCCCGTCCCGTCGGCTTTCGTGTTCCAGGATGTTGACTTGAATGTATATCCGGTTTTTTCAAGATACAGATAGCTGGGATTTCCCCCATCCCATAATCCGTTAGGGCAGCTGTCTGTATATTTTATGATTTGCGGATTCTTCGCCAGCCAGGCATCGTCTACTATCTCTCCGGAATACTTAATTAAAGAAGCTCCGTTTGAGTTATATGTGATAGTCAGTGTGTAGGGTTCCCAGATGGCATAAAGTGTAATTGTCTTATTTCCGGTGGAAAAATCAATGCCCAGTGCTTTTCCCAAATCCTTTCCGGAGTCAAATGCCTGATTCCAATCAACGCTGATCCCGGTCCCATCAGCTTTCGTATTCCAAGTGGTCGACTTGAACTTGTGTCCTGCTTTTTCAAGATACAAGAAATTCTGGTTGTCTCCATTGAGTAAACCATTGGGATAACTGGTCACATAATCAATTATTTGCGGATTATTATACAGTGTTGCTTCATCTATTGTCTGTCCGGAAAGCTTAATCAAGGAAGCTCCATTCGAATTATAGTGAATGGCCAATTGCGATTTTACAGTGATCTCACAAGTCGCGGTCTTTCCGGCAGTGTTGGTTTTTACGGTTATGGTTGCACTGCCGGGGGCTTTTGCTGTAACGACACCGCTGCTTGATACTGTTGCCACACTGGTGTCGCTGGACGTCCACGTCACGCTCTTGTCCGTCGCGTTGGAGGGCGTGATGGTAGGAACCAGCGTGACGGTCTCTCCGACATTGAGCGTTTTGGATGTCGGACTTACCGTTATTCCTGTCGGCTCAGGGAAACAAATGGTACAATACTCAAATGTCGTCGTTCCGCCTGTATATTTAACGTTATTGCAGCGGGAACATATCTGATAAATCTTGTGCGGATGGGCACTCTCCACATAAGTATCAGAACCGTAATTGTGACCGAGTGCGTTGTTTATTGTGGTACCGCATCGTGTACAAGTCTGAGCTGTCGTACAAGTTGCTGCCGCGCCTGGCGCATGTCCGAGTGCAGCTTTAATCACGGCATCGCACTTTGTGCAGACCTGGGGCAGGGTGCAGGTTGCGGCCGATCCGGGCGTATGCGTATGTACAAGCACAGAACTGGGAACCCATCCCATAGAGTGAGATCCGTAACTGTTCGGATAAACAATCTGCGTTCTGTCGCCGGATACGCCAACCTTGAGTATGGTATCGCCGGCATCCACCCAGCTTCTTGAACCGCCGAGCCATTCATTGGAACCGACTCTCCGGTAAGTATCGCTGGTGTTTTCCGCTATGAGCTGTTCTTTTACGGATCCCTCGATAAACGCGCCTGTATAGGCATAGACATCTCTGCCGTCTGAATAACCGGACCAGGGGCAGTGAACAAGGCACCATCCATTGGTATAAACTTCTTTAATGGTGCAGAAGTCCGTTCCATAAATATATCCCAAATGCGTGCCCCCGATACTGGAATACGCATCGGCGGCATGCTGCGCATCGGACAGAGGATAACAATTGATAGGAACAGGATATGTATCGGGGATATAGTCTGTCTTCAGATACTCCATTGACACGCATCCGCTTACTCCGCCATAAGTAACATGTGCCCAGGAACCGTTTGCTTTTGTTACAGTCACCTTTGTTCCCTTTGGAATACTGCCTATCGCTGAGTACGACGTACCATGTCCTGCCCGGATGGTCAGCGGATAGTTGTTGGTAGAGACAACATAGGTCCCGGCATACGAGGTAGAGCAGGAGCAGGAAGTCGGGTTACATGTCGTACAGTTGGAACGGTAACTGGTTTTCCCTGTATAATAGAAATCACCACAGGAACATTTTTTGTATTCTTTATGAGGATGCGCAGCTTCTGTTCCGGTTTCCGAATAATTATGAACATGGTCAGGATTGGGATTTGGTTTTTTATTCCCGCTGTAAGCCTGCTCAATGCCGTTGAAACTCACAAGCATTGTGGCAAAATTAGCCCATGTCGAAGTCCGATGCCTCACAATGCAGTAACCGTTGCTGTTGGCATCTGCCCACTCCACCTGACTGTCATTGTAGCTGATGATCACGATGGAATGTCCGGAATTTGTTCTCACATGCGTGGCCGCACCGCACCCGTTCAATTTGCTTTTGACATTTGCCGCAGTGCAGTTTTCGGAACTGAGAGAACCAAGTTTGGTAAAGTTCCCGGAACTGTTGCCGTCATGATAGCCATATACTTTCCATTCGCAGAAACGGGCAAACCCCATACATTGAGAAGAAAGCAAGTCTATCTGACAATTGCTTATTGACGGCCAATATCTCATACAGTTGCAGTGGGCGTGAGTAGCCGCAACACAAACACCGTTTTTGTGACATCTGCCATTGCTCCAGTACGAGTCTGCACAAGACTTGCCGTTCTTGGTGAAGTAGCTTCCATCCGTGTATCCAATATCAACTCCATTAATTAATATTCCGTTTTGATAAACGATTCTCTCATCATTCGCAACAATATTCTCATTATATCCCCATCCAAACACTTCATAATACTGGCTGTTCGGCATCATATAATAATCCGCTTCTTCGCCGGCTTCAAAGGAAAAATGGAGATGTCCGACATTGTTCCCTATGCCGCTGTAGCCAATCAGATCTCCCGCATTGACATGAATGGAAAACCTCGGCGAGGAGGTGTCCGTGTCGGGAAGATCTCTGTGTACTTCATATACAAGCTCGGATAAATGCGTGTAGAAAGCACAGATATACGTATACCCGCCGTATTCGATGTGTCCGAACTCCGAATAATCGATATATCCACTCGCAACGGAATAAACCGGAGTTCCCTTCGGCGCGTGAATATCGATTCCATAATGCCCTGCGTTTTCATCGTATCCGGCGCCCTGCACGGTACCGGTGATGGGATTCAACAGATGAAGCGCGGCAGCATTGCTCCGGTCCGCTGCAACACCGTAATCAACAAAGTTATAGTCTGCATCTTCAGACAGAACATCACTCAGGTGAACCCCAGCCTGCAAACCGAATTCCTCCAGAGGATCGTACTCCAGCCGGAACTCATCCTCCGCTTCCTCCTCCCAGCCCGGAATCACATCGTATTCCGAACCGGCAAGTCCGACCGCCGCATCCTGCATCTCTCCCGCATGTGCGGCGGAGACCAGCCCCAGCCCCATCACCTGCACAGCGGCGAGGATCGCAGCCAACAGTTTTCTGAACCTCATGTCTGCCTCCATTTGGTTTTAATTAATCAAAGCAATTTATAAATGCTAAATTAATATTGCTTTAATTTAATCTATTATAACAGATACGGACAGGACAGCATATGAATATATGTTTGCTGTTCTGTAAATAATATATGAACCAAATAACAAATTCCTTCCTTTCCAAGGCCGCTCCCGGCGGAACCTTCCCGTCCTCCTCATCGATCCGGCCTCCTCCCTCCTCCTTCGGACTTTTGCGGCGAGTTTCGCGTTTTGTCTTGACTTGACCGCGGGAACCCGGTATAATATAGGTTAGGATTTTGTACCCATCACCAACAGTCTTCAAGGAGCGATCGTATGTACGAAAACGGCAAGATTTACATGGGCCTCTCCGATCCGGACCGGGAGAAGGTCTACATGCACCTGTCCCAGGCCAACCGCCACGGTCTTATCGCGGGCGCATCCGGCACCGGCAAGACCATCACCATGAAGGTCATGGCGGAATCCTTCTCCGACGCCGGCGTCCCCGTCTTCCTCTGCGACGTGAAGGGCGACGTCTCCGGCCTCTGCGAACCCGGCGCGGACAATGCCGGCATGCAGAAGCGCATCGACAAGTTCGGCATCCGCGACACCTTCGCCTACAAATCCTACCCCGTCACCTTCTGGGACATCTACGGCAAGGGCGGCCACCCCATCCGCACCACCGTCTCCGACATGGGCCCCGAGATCCTCTCCCGCATCCTCGGCCTGACGGAGGTCCAGGAGGGCGTGCTCAACATCATCTTCCGCATCGCTGACGAGCACGGTCTTGCCATCATCGACCTGAAGGACCTGCACGCCATGATCCAGTACGTGACGGAGAACCGGGCCGAGTACTCCCAGAAGTACGGCAACATGGCCCCCCAGTCCCTCTCCGCCATCACCCGGGCCCTGATCCCCCTGGAAAACCAGGGCGGCGACGAATTCTTCGGCGAGCCCATGCTGGACGTCACCGACTGGATCCGCACCGACGCCTCCGGCCGCGGCATGATCAACCTGCTCCACGCCGTGGAGACCGTCAAGTACCCCAAGCTCTACGCCGCCTTCCTGCTTTGGATGATGGCCGAGCTGTTCGAGAACCTTCCCGAGGTCGGCGACCCGGAAAAGCCCACTATCGTCTTCTTCTTCGACGAGGCGCACCTGCTCTTCACCGACGCGCCGAAGTCCCTGGTCCAGAAGATCGAGCAGACCGTGAAGCTGATCCGCTCCAAGGGCGTGGGCATCTACTTCGTGACCCAGTCTCCCTCCGACGTGCCGGATTCCGTCCTGGCCCAGTGCTCCAACCGGGTCCAGCACGCCCTCCGCGCCTACACGCCCGCCGAGCAGAAGGCGGTCCGCACGGCGGCTCAGACCTTCCGGGCCAATCCCGCCTTCAAGACCGAGCAGGTCATCATGGAGCTGGGCACCGGCGAGGCCCTGACCTCCTTCCTGGATGAAAAGGGCATCCCCCAGATCGTTCAGAAGACCGCCATTATCTGCCCCCAGTCCCTCATGGCTCCCTGCGCCGAGGCCACCAAGAACCGCGTGGTCGCCCAGTCCCAGTTCGGTTACAAGTACAACACCCCCATCGACAACGAAAGCGCCTATGAGCTGCTGGAAAAGAGAGCCGCGGAAAAGGCGGAGCTGGCGGAGATCGAGCGTCAGAAGGCGGAGCTTGAGGCGGAACGGCAGCGTCTGGAGGCCGAAAAGGAAAAGGCCGCCCGGGAAGCCGAAAAGGCCGCCCAGAAGGAAGCCGAAAAGCGGGAAAAGGAGGAGGCCAAGAAGAAGGCCGCCGCCGACAAGAAAAAGGAACGCATCAAGGCCAAGCTGGAGTCCCAGGTGATCTCCACCGGCGGACAGCTTCTCAGAAAGGGGCTGTTCGGGATCCTGTTCCGGAAGTGATCCGCGCCGACACCGCCATATATTTCATATATTTCAGGAAAGGAATGATATAATATGATGAAAAACAAACTCAGCCGCATCCTGCTGTCCGTCTCCGCCGCCGCTCTCGCCGCGCTGATGATGACCGTGGCCGCCTCCGCCGACGGATACAGCCGGTCCCGGACCTACGACGGACGGTTCTCCGACGTGGCGAGCGGATCCTGGTACTACCGCAACGTCGCCGACGCCTACGAATACGGCCTCATCGACGGCAAGAGCGCGGACACCTTCGATCCCGACGGCTCCCTGACCGTGGCGGAGACCATCAAGCTGGCCTCCGTCTGCAATCAGCTTCTGACGAAGGGATCCGTGGATGATTCCGCCTTCGCCCTGGAGAACGCCGCCCACTGGTACGACGGCTACGTGGCCTACGCGGCTCAGCGCGACATCGTCACCGAGCCCTACGATGACTACGGCGCCTCCGCCACCCGCGGCATGGTTGCCGTCCTGTTCTCCCGTGCCATCCGCGGCGCCGGCGTGACGCCCGCCGAGCTGAACGTGGTGGAATTCGGCGACATTCCGGACGTGGATTCCTCCGCCTGGTACGCCACCTCCGTCTACCGCCTGGCCCGCTGGGGCATTCTGGTGGGCGACGAATGGGGCCTGGTCCACGCTGACTCCTCCATCCGCCGCAGTGAGATGTCCGCGGTGGTCACCCGTGTGATCGACTCCTCCGCCCGCGTCCGCATCGCCGGCCGGGAGAACACCGCCGGATCCGCGGTCCAGCCCGAGGTTCCCGCCGCCTCCGACGCCCTGGTCCTCTACGCCGGAACCAATGAGGCGCAGGGTCTCACGGGCATCGCCGGATTTGCCGCCGACGTGACCGTGAAGAACGGCGCGGCCTCCGTGAACGCGAACTACTCCCTGGATCTGGTGAACCAGCTGACCGTTGAGCGGGACAGCGTCTCCTTCCGGCTGCGCAGGGGCTCCGGCTACGAGGCCTTCGAGGTCCTGCGCGGCGAGCTGGAGAAGGCCGCCGTGGGGGCCAACGGTTCCGTTCTCCGCTCCGGCGTGGACGTATACACCCGCGTCAACGAGCTTCTCTACCTCTGGGCGGACGGCGAGCGCGTCACCATCTCCGGCCTGTGGTACGCCGACCACGACGGATACACCACCTACGCCTTCTACTTCGACGAGGCCCTGACGCCCGAATCCGTCAGCCGCTGGCAGCTGGTGTGCGGCACGCCCGGCTCCGACACCCTGAAGCTCTGCGGCATGGACGCGGTGGCCTCCCTGGTGGAGAACGCCTACGGCGTCCAGGTTTCCGGCGAGATCGCCCAGGCCGTCGCGGATGCCGCCGGATCGGAGACCGCTCCCGACAACAGCGTGTACACCGACGCCATCGACGCCGCCAAGTCCACCGCCGCGAAGATCTCCTTCGAATACGAGGCCGACCGCTGCTACATCCTCTACGGCGCGGGCCTCTACGGAACCGGCGCGGAGGACTACCGGCTGATGTTCATCTTCCGGGACGGCACCTCCCAGACCGTGTACGAGGGCAAGGTGACCGCCATCCGGGTCAACTCCGCCGGCAGCGTGCTGTACTACAACACCACCGCTCCCGACGGCCGCGAGATCCAGCACGGCGTCAACTTCGACTGATCCCGAACCAGGATTCATATCCGTGTCCGCTCTTCCCGACGGGAGGAGCGGACGTTTTTACATCCATTCCCGTTCACATTTTGTTTATCTTTTCAAAACAATTTATTTACACCAAAGTCTCTGCTCCGTGATATAATTTGACCAATTTATACCGCCTGGAGGCCATCTCGTTTTGCCCTCCGTCCACATCGACCGATCCATTCCATCCACAGAAGGAGCAGAGCATGAAAGCCAAGAAAATCCTGGCCGTACTTCTCACGGCTGTCCAGCTGTTCGGCGCCGCGGCGTTCGTGTCCGCGGATGAGCCCGCCGACACCCGCCCTGACGGGACCGCATTCACCCCGACAGTGACCGACGTTGTCACGGCTGAACCGACGCTCATCCCGGCTGAATCCGGATTCGATCCCGGAAAAACCGCTTATCCGGAAATCCCGGCAGAGGAGATGACCGTCGAGATTCCCGTCGAAATGCCGCTTCCCGTTCTTCCCGCACAGGACCAGGCACAAGGCCAGGCACAGGGCCAGGCACAGGACCAGGCACAGGACCAGGCGGAAAGAGTGGCCGCCCTCGAGAAGCTGAAGGAGACTGAACTCCGGCTTCACGGCGAGGCCGGCGGCTGCGACGTCCATATTCCCCCCTTTGCCGATCTCTCCGAGGCGAAGGAGCTGTTGTCCAGAGCTCTCGAGCTTCAGAACGTATACTCGAATTCCGTCCTGGTATATTCCACGGAGGAGGCCATCCAGACGATCCGCGACGCCTTAATCGCAAAGCAGGATCATATTCTGGTGGAGATCGAGCATGTGGACGGCGGTCCCGCCGACGAATGGTACGCGAACGAGTACGACGCGTGGTACGAATACGTCAACAATAACACGAGGAACGAGGTCCTGGCCCATACCGGCGTTCCCACCGAAGGGGATTACCTCCGGTATCAGGACGGGACAGGCTTCGCCTACGGAACACACAACGTCTCCGTAAACAACCACGCCGTGACCTATATCAACTGCGCCTTTTCCTATTATACGACGCTGGAAGACGAAGCGCAGATGGATATCCGGGTCCCCCAGGTGATGGCTTCCCTGGGCTTCACCTCCTCCACCACGGATTACGAGAAGATCAAGGCGATCCACGACTATATCTGCGCCAACGTCACCTATGACGAGGAACACAAAAACGACAGCACCTACATGAGAAAGCACACCGCCGCGGCCGCTCTTCTGGACGGCACCGCCGTGTGTCAGGGGTATGCCGTCCTGTTCTATCGGATGTGTCTCGAGTGCGGCGTCGACGTCCGTATCGCCAGAGGCATCGGCAACGGCGGCGATCACGGCTGGAATATCGTTACGCCCGGTGACGGCATGTATTACTATATCGACACCACCTGGGACGCCGGCGATCCGGTCAAATACACGTATTTCCTCAAGGGCACCGACTCCTTCTGCACCGACCACACCCCGAGCAATGAGTGGATGACGGAGGCCGGGAACTATTATGCCATCTCCGACGACGACTACAAGGGGTTCCTCACCTCAGGCCAGTGCGGCGACAGCATGTACTGGACCCTGTACTCCGACGGGAAACTGAGCATCACGGGATCGGGGGATATGTACGGCTACCAGCCCAACGACACCGGCCGGCCGCCGTGGTACGACATCCGAACCGCGGTGAAAAGGATCACCTTCGACGAGGGGATCCGGAGCATCGGCACCAGCGCCTTCTTCCACTTCTACAATCTGGAGGAGGCGCCGGTGTTCCGCCGATGTACCTTCTTGCAAAACAGCTGCGTTCAGAAGGAAAACCAGTGACCGTCATACTCGGGTTCAACACCTCTTCAGAAGTCTATT
>CACYWX010000218.1 GCA_902778205.1 uncultured Ruminococcus sp.
CACGATGAAAAAAACGGCATACCTCCCCTGTCATCCCTGAGACGCATGCCTTCGCGGCTTCCTGTCCCGCATTCGTGCGGAACGGGTAAAGTATAGCATAAAATTCAAATTCTGTCAAGGGTCCGGGAGAAGTTCGATCCTTGTGAACACCCGGCTTTCGCATCCGCGCTCCTCGGCCACCGTCACCCGGACCCGGGGATTCGGGTTTTTCCTCCGGTCCAGCGGATCGACCTCCGCGCCGACGTCCGCCTCCCGGAAAAGCTCCTCTGTGCCGTCGTCGTACCGCAGGGTCAGGTACGCTCTGTGATGTCTGGAAAACGGATCATACGGCTGCGTCGGGCCGTCGTGATAAGGCGCCATCGCCATGTCCACTATGACGCCCTCCACCACGGTCTCCGTTCCCGGGACGGGCTTTTCGGGACGGGTCACCAGCCACAAAAGCGCCCCGAGGATCACCCACGGCAGGGAGAAGATCCCCGTCCAGCGCAGAATACGCTTCCGGTCCTCCGGCTTCACGGGCAATCCCTCCTTTCGTGAAAGAAAGCGGCCGCGCCGGAAAACGGTACAGCCGCGATTCTGTCAGATCATGAAATGCGTGTGATAGCGCTTGTCCGCCCAGCCGTCCTCCGCCAGATGGGACATGTCGGAGAGGCAGAGGCATTTCGGAACGGTTGTGCCGCACTTCCGGTTGGAGAACTCGAGGACGGTCACGCCGGTGTGGGTGATGTCGAACTCCGCCCAGAAGACGTTCGGCGGGATCCGAAGCAGATGGGACAGCCAGGAGAGGCCGAAGCCCTGATGACAGAACACCGCCACCCGGTCGTCGTTCGGCCGCACGATCCGGTATTCGTTTCCCTGCCGGACGTAGCCCTGCCTCGCCATGAACTCGTCGGACTCGCTCTGAAGGGCTGCGTATCCGTCCCGGCCGTTGGCGACGGTGGACATAGCGCCGATCTCGTACCAGCGGTCCCCGGCCTCCCGGTTGGCTCCCCGGACAAAGGACCCGATGTCGTCCACGTTCCAGACCCAGGTGCGCCGTCCCTCGCCCAGATCCCGGGTGAAGCGGGACCAGGCCAGATTTTCGGAGCACCAGGGCTCGATGAAGATGGGCAGTCCCAGGGCGTGGGCCGTGGGCTCGGCGGTCTCTATGGCCCGGCGAAGAGGGGAGGCGTAGATCCGGCAGATCCCGGCGCGGCGCATCCTCGGCACCAGAGCCCGGGCCTGCTTCCGTCCCACGTCGGTCAGCTGCTCCTTCGGGCCGTAGACGGGGTGGCCGTGGCGGACGATATACAGACGCATGTTATCTTCCTTCCTGTTTCAGCTCGGAAATCTCCCGCATGAAGGTGTCGATGTCCTTGAACTCCCGGTGTACGGAGGCAAAGCGCACGTAGGCCACGGGGTCCAGCTCCTTCAGCCGCTCCATGGCCAGCTCGCCGATGCGGTTGGAGGTGACCTCGGACTTCATCAGGCTCTGGATCTGGGATTCGATCCAGTCCGCCACCTCCTTGGGGTTTACGGGCCGCTTTTCGCACGCCTTGTACAGCCCTGCCAGAAGCTTGTTTCTGTCGAAAATCTCCCGCGATCCGTCCTTCTTGATCACAAAGGGATTCTGCTGGTCGATGATCTCGTACGTGGTGAACCGCGCCTTGCACTTCAGGCATTCGCGGCGGCGTTTGATGCTGTTGTTTTCCTCGACGGGACGGCTGTCGATGACCTGGGATTTCTCACAGCCGCAGGCAGGGCATTTCATAGGCTAACCTCCGTTCCGCGCCGTCGTCTCAGAGCTCGACGTCCGCCAGCACGGGATAATGGTCGGAGAACGTCAGACCGTCTCGCTCGTTGCGGGCGGCGAAGGACTTCGAGGCGTCGCAGGGCAGCGTCGTGAAGACATAGTCGATCTTCGAGCCGGGCCAGTCCTTTCTGAAGCCGTGGAAGGTGGTCCCCACGTCCGCGGTCACGTCGCAGAGGGGCGTTCCGCATCCGGTGAAGGTCACGACGGACTTGTAGACCAGGCTGTCGGGCGTCACGTTGAAGTCGCCGGTCAGGACGATGGGCAGGGGATTCTCCGCGTAATCGGCGGCGATGCGGTTGAGGATCAGGGAGATGCCCTGGGCCTGAGCGAAGGCGCCCACGTGGTCCAGATGGGTATTGTAATGGCGCAGGCACTTGCCGGATTCCCGGTCCCTCAGCGTGGTGCAGGTGCAGATGCGCGGGCAGTCACTCTGGTCGGTGGAGAAACGGGATCCGGGGATGCGCGGCGTGTCGGACAGCCAGAAGGTCTCGAGGAAGCAGAGATCGAACCGGCTCTTCCGGTACAGCACCACGTTGCTCTCGCCCAGAAGATTCCGGTCGCGCCCCACGCCGCAGACCTCGAAGTCGGTGAAGTTGTCCATCAGCCACTGTCTCTGGGGCGGCTGGGTCTCCTGGAAGCCGATGAGGTCTGGCTCGTAGGCGAGGAACTCGTCCAGAATCAGCTTCGAACGCTCGGAGAAACGCTTCGGGCCCTCTCCTCTGCAGTTGTCGGTCAGAATATTGAAAGAACAAACACGGATTCTGCTCATGGGAGGCATCCTTTCATACGGAAAATGAATCATCACGTCAGATTATACCATCCGGGCCCGGCAAATGCAAGACGATCCGGCTATTTTTTCACCAAAATCCGTCCGGCTCAGAGGTGGACCCAACGCCCCAGCTCGGAGAAGAAATGCTTTCCCCGGAAAATCACCTGCGCCAGCAGAAGGACCAGGGAGACCGCCATGGAGAGCAGGCCGAAATGCGCCGCCAGTCCCGTCATGTGTCCGGTGAAGTACAGGACCGCCACCGCCGCCGTGCCGCAGAGGGTGATAAGGAAATACCCCGCGTAGGTGCCGAGCCGCCGGCTGTCCGCGATGCCCATGACGAAATAGAAGATTGCCAGCCCCGCGCTGACTACGGGGAGCACATAGCCCCAGCTCCAGCCGTGCCAGCCCGTGGTCCAGTCCCAGGGCAGGCACATCAGCACGGCGATGATGCCCTCCCACAGAATGATCTTGGCGATGTTCTTTCTCTTCCGCGCGCCCACGTTCACGGTGATCCACGCCCCCACCGTCCCCAGGATGATCATGGTGAAGATGGGCATGTGGGGCAGGTACAGAAGATGGATCACCGCCGCCGCCAGAAGGATCACCACCGCGGCGAAGGTGGAGATGCGGAAGATCATGTCATAGGTCCGCCGAACCGGTATCACCGGAAAGACTCCAGCGGATTCCTCACTCTCCGGCGCGTCCGGAAGCACGTGGCCGCACAGGGGACAGCGCTTTCTCTCCCCGTCCGTGCGCACGCCGCATACGGGACAATGCTGCATATCACTCCTCCTCCTTCCATCCAGTCTCCCCATGGGGATCTGTTTTCACGACCGCCGACAGGGAGGCCCATGCCGCGCGGAATCCGGCCCGGACCGCGTTTCCCGTGGACCGGATATTGGCCCAGACCGCGCTGTAAAAGGGTACCTGTCCCATATCGAGGATCTCCCGGGCCAGCCGGTTGGTCAGCGCGGCGCCGATCCCCCGTCCCCGGTAAGTGGGCAGGACGTTGACCCCGATCTGCATCATAGCCGGGCAGTCCTGCGAGGCTCCTGCCAATCCGACAAGCGTATCCCCGTCGTACGCGCCCACCGCGATCCGGTCCAGACGGGGACGCATCGCGCTGAGAGCGTCGGACCACTCCGGCCGGTACAGAGGTGCGAAGTCCTCCGGTCCCAGGATCCGCGTCCGATACGGGCAGATGCCGTCGAACCGCCCGATCTCTGCCGGGTCCGGGAGAAAGGAGGCCGTGGCGTAGGACAGGACCGCGCCCAGGGGAGCCAGCAGGCCGTCCAGCGCGCGCACACCCTCCGGGGCGAAAAGCTGCCAGAATTCCTCTTCCCGCTCCAGCAGGCTCCGGACGCCCTCCGTCAGCGCGGGATCGCAGGTCACCACCACGTTGGATCCGTAGGTGGTCATGTCCAGCACCGCCGGCTGATCCAGATAGACCCGCGCTTTTTTCCGCACCGAGGCAGGGAAAAAACGGTGCTCCGGGGCTTCAAAATCCTCCGGGCAGCAGCCGTGATCCTCCGCGGACTGGGCCAGAGCGATTCGGCGGATCTCTTCCTTCGTCCATTTCATGACAAATCCTCCCGGCAGGCGAACATCCCGGTCTCCCCGTCGATGGAAGCGGCCGTCTTCACGGCACACCCGGGATCCGTCCCCTTCGCCAGGAATTCGTACAAAAACCGCACGGCAAACATCAGGGCGGCGGTCCCTTCCGCATAACCGGACGGCCCGGCGTAGAAGTTTCCCTTCTCCCGGAAGGCGGCGGCGGTCTCCTCCATCCCGGTGGTGCAGGCCGTGGAGACGATGACGCCGTTGCGGATCCCCAGGTTTTTCCGGATCAGCTCTGGTCCTATGGGTCCCCGGGGCTCGTCCGGTCCATAGACGTCCTCCGCCAGTCCGGGCATGAGGAACGCGCCTTCCTCCCCGTGCAGGCAGAGGATCACCGCGTCCGGCTCCGGGAATCCGGTCCTTGCGGCCAGAACGTCCAGAAAATCCGCCGGGCGTCCGACGGGATAATAGTACACGGACGCTCCGAAGGCCTCCGACACGCCCCGTACAGCCGCCGCCTCAAGCTCCGTGTCCGTGAAAGCGATCAGAACCGTTTTGCGCATACACCCTCCGTCACACCAGATAATTGGCGGCCACCACGATGTCGGGATCCACCTTCGCCAGGCGGCGGAAGAAGGCTCTCTCCACCTCATGCTCGGAGAAGACCGTCGAGAAGGTCAGGGTCATCCTGTCCCCGAAGGTACACATGCAGATCTGCCGGGACGAGCTGGAGTTGAACACGTCGAACCGGTCAATGAAGGAGGCGAAGGGCTCTGCCATGGCGATCCGGCCCACGTTGGACAGGGTCACGGTCCGCCGCTTCATGGACACGCTCTGCAGGGTCTTCATGATGAAGTCCTTCAAAAACAGGGGGCAGATCCGGACCACGGGATGCCGCTCCATCTTCACCTGGGACGCCACCTTCCGCTCCATGTTCTCCTGCGTCAGCTCGGCGGCGAAGGACTGCTTCACGGACTGCGCCACCGTCTCAAGATCCTCCCCGCCATCGGAGAAATCGTAGGTGATCTGCACGATGCCGAAGAAATTCCGCATGGTGTCGCTGTCGAAATACCGCCGCAGATTCACGGGCAGAGCCACGGCCACGGCCTTCTTCCGGTCGGCGGGAGCCATGGTGTCGTGAATGGCCAGGATCAGCTGCGCACAGACGTATTCGGTGACGGTGACGCCCAGAGCCTTCCCGGCAGCGTGGACCTTCTCCGCGCTGACCCAGCCCTCGGTGACGGTCTGATGCAGATCCGGCGTCTTCGGCTCGCTGAACCGGTAGACCTTTTTCTGCTCACCCCGGTCTCCGAGAAAATCAAAGTTCAGGGGTGAGCCCACGTTCTTCTTGAAGTGCTCGCTGAAGCCGTCCGCCGCCTGCTCCCTCCGCGACACGTCCGGGATCTCCACGTCGCTGGGATCGAACCGGTCGGGATGGGTCTCGGCCAGGTAGTTCTCCACCAGATTCCGGAAGAACACAAAAGCCCCGGTGCCGTCCGTCAGAGCGTGGAACATCTCCAGATTGATCCGGTTTTTATAATAGGTCACGGAGAACAGCAGTCCGCCCGCGTCCGTATAGAGAGGCTGCAGCGCGGGCTCGCTCTCCTCCCTCACCTCGGGCTTCACGCCGCACCGCTCCAGATAATACCAGAACACCCCGCGGCGGACGGTGTCGAGGAACTGGGGAAAATCCTCCAGCGCCGTGTCCAGCGCACGGGTCAGCGCGGCGG
>CACYWX010000219.1 GCA_902778205.1 uncultured Ruminococcus sp.
ATGAAAAAGCGCGTTCTGCATCTGATCCTTGCCGTTCTGCTCTGCGCGGGACTGTTTCCGTCCGCCTCCCTTTCGGCGGAACTCCTCTTTGCGGACGTCTCGCCGGATGCGTGGTATTACGGCGACGTGAAGAACGCCGTGGCGTCCGGGCTCATCAACGGCAGAACGCCGGAAACCTACTGCCCGGACGAATTCCTGACCTGGGCGGAGGCGGTGAAGCTGGCGGCCTGCCTGCATCAGAAGGAAGCCGAGGGAGAGGTGACCCTGGAAAACGGGGATCCCTGGTATCGGAGCTACGCAGATTACGCCAAGAGGAACGGCATCATCCGCTCGGAATGCGACTGGAGCGCCAACGCCACCCGGGCCGGTTACATGGCCATGTTCGCCCGTTCCATGCCCGAGGAAGCCCTGACTGCCGTCAACCGGGTCGCCGACGGATCCATCCCGGACGTCCCCATGACCCACCCCCAGGCGGAGGAGATCTACAAGCTGTATCGGGCGGGCGTGGTGCAGGGAGACGAGGACCACAGCTGCAGGCCGGAGGATCCCATCCGCCGAAGCGAAGTGGCCGCCGTCCTGACCCGGATGCTCGATCCGGGCGAGCGCAAGACCTTCACCCTGGGAAACCCCGGACCGGACGTCCCCGAGGCCCTGAGGATCCTGCGGAATCCGGTGTCCTGCGGGCTGAAGACGGCGGAGGAGACCGTGTCCTTCGCGGTGGAGATCGCGGGAGGACGGGGGCCCTACATCTATAAATGGATGATCGAGCGGGAAACGGGCTCCTCTCCCACCTCCGGCATCTCCGGGGACACCGTCTCCACCTACAGCGTGACCTTCTCGAAGGATTCCTTCGCGGCATCGAGGACCGTATACGTCTACTGCGCGGTGACGGACAGCGAGGGACGGTCCGTGGTATCCGAAAAGGCGGCGGTGACCCTGGGTTCCGACGTTTTGCGGATCGTGCGGCAGCCCGCGGACTGCGCCGTCGGCGGGGAAGGGGAGGCCTCCTTTGCCGTGGAGATCGCGGGAGGCGTCGGCCCCTATGTCTACGAATGGCATGAGGTGCTGTCCTCCCGGACCGTCAGCGTGCGCCAGACCTCGGCGGATCTCCGGAACACCCTTGCGATCCCCGACGCGGAGCAGATCCTCGGGCAGAACGGCGGGGAGATTGCCGTGTACTGCGTCGTCACCGACAGCGCGGGAGGCAGAGCGTCCACGGAGACGGCAAGGCTCGCAAGGAACGTCTTCCGGGCCTCGGCGGATCCCGAATCGGTAACGCTCCCGTCCTCGTCCTCCACCTTCACCCTGACCGCCCGGGCCGAGGGAGGCGTGGAGCCCTATTCCTATCAGTGGTTCTGGGGCACCGCTCCGGACCGGCTGAACGACATGTCCGGCTGGGCGGAGAGATACGACACGGCGTCCGTCACGGCGAAGCCCGATCCGAGATACGGGGTCCAGTACATGAGCTGCCGGGTCCGGGACGCGGACGGAAACGAGATCTTCACCCCCGTGATCCCCATCTCCGTGGATCCTGCGCCGTAAGGTCCGGAGGTCGGAGGAAGAAAGAACTGTACATGTTTACAAAAAAACCGCGGGGTCTGCGCTCCGCGGTTTTTTGATGGGTTTGAGGGGTTTTAAGGACCGGATCAGCCCTGCTTTTCCGTCACTTTGAGGAACCGGATGCAGGCCACCTCGAAGTCGCCCTCCGTGACCATGGGGTCCAGACGGAAGTTGGTGATGGTGCCGTCCCAGTTGGCGCTTTCGTCGGTGAAGAGATCGATTTCGTTCCAGTCGTTGTCGTCGCCGTCGTCTCCGTTGTAGTACATGGAGAAGCGGTAGGAGGCGGGCTCGGACCAGCTGACGCTGTCGGTGGTGAAGAACAGCTGTCCGTCATAGCCGTCGCCCCAGTTCTTCAGCTTGATGTAGATCTGCTGGACCTCGTCCCAGCTGAAGGCCGGGAACTGCTTCTGCTGGAAGGTGATGAAGGGGTCGCCGCCGGTGGAGGTGCCCTTCAGCACGCCGTCCTCGATACGAAGATTCTGGACCTGGTTGGCGGAGAAGGGAGGCTTGTTGGTATCCTCCATGGTGGAGAAGTCCAGCTCGAACACCGTCTCGTATTCGTATTCGATCTCGGGGACGGGCTCCGGCTCGGGTTCGGGTTCCGGTTCGGGTTCCGGCTCGGGTTCCGGCTCCGGTTCCGCGGCGGGAGCGGCTTCGGCGGCCTCTCCTGCGTCTGCGGCTTCGGCGTCGTTGTTTTCCTCCGCGGCGGGGGCGGCGTCGGTCTGGGTGCCCGCGGTTTCGGCGGGAGCGGCCTCCTCGTTGGAGCAGGAGACGGCTGCGGTCAGGACAAAGAGCCCGGCCAGGCTGGCAATGAGAATTCTTCTGAACATGATATTCACTCCTTTTTCGGGATCCTGTTGGTATTATACGCGCAATGATTTTGATTGTCAAGAGGATTGGAAAAGAAAGCCTCCGTCCCTGGGCGCGCTCCGAATTTGAAGGAAATCACTAAAAATCCCTTGACACGGTGCGGATTTTATATATAATAGTAAATGACGGAGGCAGGCCGAGGGTCCGTCTTCCGTCCCGAACCGGATTGTTCGCTCCCGCGTCCCGTCCTCATTCCGGGACCCGGACGCCGGGGGATCTGTCATACCGCAGCCCACGCTCGCGGGGAAATGGAGTGTCTACTTATGAAGAAAAACGCAGCTGTGATCGGATACGGCGGAATGGGCGCCGGGTTCCACGTCAAGAACATTCTCACAAGCGACGTGGTGAACCTCGCCGGCATCTACGACATCGATCCCGCCAAGCAGGCGAAGGCCGCGGCGGACGGAGTGAAGGTCTACGAGTCCAGAGAGGCTCTTCTGGCCGATCCGTCCATCGATATGGTCACCGTCGCCACGCCCAACGACGTGCATGAGGAAATCGCCATCGCGGCTCTGGAGGCCGGGAAGAACGTGATCTCCGAAAAGCCGGTGACCCTGTCCATGGAATCCCTGGAGCGCATGATCGCGGCGGCGAACAAGGCCGGGAAGATCTTCTCCGTCCATCAGAACCGCCGGTTCGACGTGGACGCCCTGGCCATGAAGCAGATCCACGACTCCGGCGAGATCGGCGAGGTCATCAACATCGAGAGCCGCATCCACGGAAGCCGGGGCATCCCCTCCGACTGGAGAGGCATCAAGAAATACGGCGGCGGCATGCTCTACGACTGGGGCATTCACCTCATCGACCAGGCCTGCATGATCCTGGGCTACGACATCAAGTCCGTCCAGTGTCATTTCGACCACATCACCAACGATGAGGTGGACGACGGCTTCCAGCTGAATCTGGAGTTCGCGTCCGGCCAGCGCGCCTACATCGAGGTGGGCACCTACAACTTCATCGCCATGCCGCGGTTCTACATGCGGGCGAAGAAGGGCTCGGCCATCATCACCGACTGGCGCGTGCCGGCCCATGTGGTGAAGTGCAAGGCGTGGCATGAATCCGACGTGATCCCGGTGGTCAACGGCTCCGGCCTCACCAAGACCATGGCGCCTAGGGACTCCATCACCACCGACGAGTACGACGTCCCGCGGCCCGTGTCCGACGTGCACGACTACTACCGGAATTTTGTCCGGGCCATCGACGGTCTGGAAACTCAGATGGTGACCCACGACCAGATGCGCACCGTCCTGCGGATCATCATGAAGGCGTTCGAGTCCGTGGACAACGGCGGGAACGTCGTGGAGTGGTAAACAGGTGAAAAAAGCGGGGAGGAGGCTTTCTTCGGGAATCTCCTCCCCTTGTTTTATGGAAAGGACAACGATATGATCTGCGAAATCCTCTGCGTCGGGACGGAATTGCTCCTCGGCGACATCGTCAATACGGACGGGGCCTTCATCGCCCGGGAAACGGCGGCCATGGGCTTCTCCTCCTATCATCAGACCACCGTCGGGGACAACCCGGAGCGGCTCAGGGAGGCGGTGAACCTGGCCCTGTCCCGGTCGGACGTGGTGATTATGACGGGAGGGCTGGGTCCCACCTGCGACGACATTACGAAGAACGCCGCGGCGGAGGCCTTCGGGCGGAAGCTGTATTTCGACGAGTCCACGCGGGAGGACATTGCCCGGTTCTTCGAGCGGATCGGGCGGCCCATGACGGAGAACAACCTGTCCCAGTGCTGGGTGCCCGAGGGAGCCACGGTGTTCTACAACAAATGGGGAACCGCTCCCGGCCTCGGCATCGAGGGAGAGATCGGCGGGAAAAGGAAGTACGCCGTCCTGCTTCCGGGTCCTCCGGCGGAATGCGAGCCCATGTTCGAGGAATGCGCGAAGCCGTGGCTGGCCCGTTTGTCCGGGGACGTGATCCACAGCCGGAACCTGCATCTCTACGGCATCGGGGAGTCGGCGGCGGAGCAGATCCTCCGGCCCATGATGGAGGCCTCCGAGAATCCCACGGTGGCTCCCTACGCCTGCGAGCATGAGGTGCGGATCCGGGTGACGGCCCGGGCGAAATCCCTGGAGGAGGCCGAGGCCATGTGCCGGGAGAAGATCGCCGAGATCCGGAAAACCGCCGTCGGGCCCTCCGTTTACGCGGAGACGGACGATCCCTTCTCTGCGAAGAACGCCATGGTGACCACCCTCATCGGAGAACTGAGAAGGAAGGGCTGGACCTTCGCCACGGCGGAGAGCTGTACGGCGGGCATGATCGGCTCCATGGTGGGAGACATTCCCGGCGCGTCGGACGTGTTCATGGGCGGCATCATCTCCTACGCCAACGAGGTCAAGGAAAACGTCCTCGGGGTGCCCCATGAGATCCTTGCGACGGTCGGCGCGGTGAGCGAGGAATGCGCGGCGGCCATGGCGGAGGGAGCGAGACGTCAGACCGGTGCGGACATCGCCGTATCGGTCACTGGCATCGCGGGTCCCGGCGGCGGCACTCCGGAAAAGCCCGTGGGAACGGTCTGCTTCGGCGTGTCGACGGAGAAGGGAACCTGGACCGAAACCCGGCACTTCAGCGGCAAGAACGATCGGGCGAAGATCCGCCGCCTCACCGCCAACCACGCCATGTACCTGGCCATCCGGACGATGAGAGGGGAAATCGGGTGAAAAAATCCGACGTCCTCCGGATCGCGATCCCCGTTCTTCTTGCCGTCATTTTGCTGTTCATGCTGATCGGTAGCGGGATGTTCGTTTGGGACCGGACTGCTGAGAGGGTCGGACACGGGATCCTCTGGCACGGCGTCCGCTATGTGTCCGTCACGGGATACTGTTACGAGGGCAGAACCATCGGGCGGACTGCGGACGGCTGGAAGATCAACGAGGTCAGAGAGGATCCGTCCCATACTTTCGTCGTGCTGAGGAGTTTCCTCGATCGGAACCTGCTTGTCAGGGAAGACTATGAGATCCCTGCGTCCGGAACTGTCGGCCTCGTGTGGTGGCAGTCGAAGAACACCCGGGACGCGGAATTATGCCGGGCCGTGGGAGAGATTCTCGCACGGGCGGAGCCGGACTTCCTCTTCGAGACCGAGGAGGTTTTCGCCGTGAACGAGCGTCAGAAGATGGAGGAGGTATACGTCGCATACGGTGACTGTCCCGTTCCGACCGTCTATGCGGGCTGGCTCGGACAGATCGACGGCGTATGGAGACTGACGCTGGGTATCCCCGCCGAATGGCCGGAGAAGGACGGTAAAAAACAGATCCCCTGCTTCACGATCCCGCCGGAATATGTTCCGATCTTCGATAGGTAATAAACTATAGCAATCCGCTCAAATACTCGCACAATCAAGGTGAACGTTGTTCTTTTCTCCTTTATCGAGGAGAAAAGAACCAAAAGAGGAACTCTCTTGAAG
>CACYWX010000220.1 GCA_902778205.1 uncultured Ruminococcus sp.
GCATTATCGAGGCTTACCTGGGCGGACAGGCTGTCGGCGGCGCAACAAAGGCGGTTCTCTACGGTGAAAAGAACCCCTGCGGCCGACTCCCCGAGAGCTCCCCGATCCGCTCCCGGATGTTCCGGATCTCGGAAAAGCCTGCTCCCGCCGCCCCCAGCAGAAGAAGCGCCGCGCCCATCACCCGGATCAGAGCCTCAGCCACGGCGGCGCACCTCGAGGATCCGGCCCCCGCAGGCCGTCCGGGACAGCACGGGCCACTCCGGATCCGCCTCCCCGCCGGACGCTCCGTTTCCGGGCAGGACGCCGCACAGCACGGAGAACAGTCCCTTCCGGATCAGGGGATGGCGGACCGCGTCCTCCGGGCTCCCGGCATGGATGCTGCACAGAGCCGCGACGCCCGCCGCACGGACTTGTTCCATAGCCCCGGCATCCCCCTCTCCGGCCAGCTCGTCGCAGATGAGGATCTCCGGGGACATGGTCCTCACCGCCGCCTCCATCCCGGCCTCCCGGGGCCATCCCCGGTAGAAATCCGCCGTCAGGGGCCCGTCCTCCTCCAGCCCCGCGGACAGCTCGTACCGGGTGTCGATCACCGCCAGCCGCCGCATCTCCCGGGAACTGCCCAGGGACGCCGCCGCCTCCCGCAGGACCGTGGTTTTGCCCATGCCCGGCCGGGACCACACCAGCACGCTCTCCCCGCGCCGGACGAAGGGCAGGACGGGATCCGCCGCGCCGGGTCTGCGGTTGGGAAGGCGAAGGCACAGGGAGGTCATGTCCCGCACGGACCGCACGCCGCCCCGCTCCGACGACGCCGTTCCCGCTACTCCGGTCCGGATCCCGTTTTCCGCGGCGATCACGCCCTCCCGGATGCCGTCCGCGTGGACGTACAGGGAGCCGCCGCACAGTCGCTCTGCCGTCCGGGCGATATCCTCCGGAGAGGCGGTGATCCCGCAGGACAGGCTCCGTCCCGACACCGTCAGGGTGCAGAGTCCGCCGGACCTCAGCCGGATCTCCTCCACGCCCTCTCCCTCTCCGCCGCACCGCCCGGCCGCCCTCCGGATCCGCTCCGGCAGGCAACCGAGCGCCGTTTCCCACGCAGACCGTCCCACGCCATACCCCTCCCTCCGGACTGACCTGTCCTATCCTATGCGCGGCGGGGGTGCCGTATGACGGAGGATCCCGGAAACAGAAAAAAGAGCCGCCGCGGCTCGACAACCGTACGGCGGCTCCGGAATATCCCCGGGATCGTATTACTTTTTGCGCTCCACGGCAGCCATATAGGCCTCGATCAGGGAGGCGGCCCCGTCCAGTCCGACGCGGTCCGTGGAAATCACCAGATCGTATTTGTCCGCGCGGCCCCACTTCTCGCCGGTGTAGTAGCTGTAGTAGTTGGCGCGGCGCTTGTCGGTCTTCATGATCAGGTCCCGGGCGGCGTTCTGGGTCAGCTCGTGCCTCTCCATGACCGCCTTCACGCGGCAGTCGAAATCCGCGGTGATATAGACCCGGATCAGATCCGGCCTTCCCGCCAGCACGTAATCCGCGCAGCGTCCCACGATGATGGCGCCCTCGCCGGAGGAGGCCAGGTCCTTGATGATCTCGGACTGGACCACGAACAGCCGGTCGTTGATGGGCAGGTTCACGTGCTCCACGCCGTGGTTGTAGATGGAGGACCCCAGGGCAAGGGTGTAGAGCAGGCTGTTGGCCGCCTTCTCATCCGCCTTCTGCAGGGCTTCGGAGCTCATTCCGCTTTTCTGCGCCGCCATGGTGATGAGGTCCTTGTCGTAGAACCGGAGACCGGTCCTTTCGGACAGCAGACGGCCCACCTCGCGGCCTCCACTTCCGTACTGTCTGGCAATGGTGATGACATAGTTCGACATGGGGATTCTCCTTTCATATATAGTGACATAAGATTTTCATTTTCGGACCCGCACCTGCGGATTCACTGTCCGGAAGAACGTCCCTTCTCCTCGAGAGCGGTGATCAGACCGACGCGGCGGGCGTGCTTGCCTCCCTCGAAGCCGGAGGAGAGAAATGCCGAGACCAGCTCCCATGCCAGTCCCTCGCCCACTACCCGCGCGCCTATGCACAGCGCGTTGGCGTCGTTGTGCAGACGGATATGCCGGGCGGTGAACACATCGGAGCAGGCGGCGGCCCGGATCCCGGGGATCTTGTTGGCGGCGATGCTCATGCCGGCCCCGGTGCCGCAGACGAGAATGCAGAGCTCCGCCTCCCCGTCCAGCACCTTTCTGCATCCGGCCTCGGCGTATACGGGGTAGTCGCAGCTGGCCTCCGAGTCGGTCCCGGCGTCGATCACCCCGAATCCGGCCTCCGCCAGTCTGACCTTCAAAGCCTCCTTCAGGGCGTATCCCGCGTGATCGGCCGCGATGGCCACGGTTCTCTTCTCCATGATGTCCTCCTTTGCTCCGTCCGTTTTCCGGCACTCAGTCCCGTGTGCCCTTCTCCGCCGCCAGCCGCTCGTCCCGGTCCCGCTCCGCCTGGGATTTCTTCAGATAGGCGGGCACAAGGGCGGCGTCCGTGAACTCCTCTTTCCGCGCGTCCGTTGCGGTGAACAGCTCCCATCCCCGGCGTCCGACGCCGAAGGCCGACGGGATCCTCAGCCTCGCCGGGGTGACGGCGCATCCCGCCGGGGCGTTTTCACAGCCGAGGGCGGCCTCGCAGGCGTCCCCGGTGAAATAGACCGGCTCGTCTCCGCTCCGGCATCCGGCGATGAGCTCCATCAGCTCGGAAAGGGGCATCTGCGCGTCATCCGTCAGCCGCTTAACAGAGCCGTCCGCGCCGATGCGGAACACCGCCGTGAACACCGTGCCCCGCCGGGCGTCGATCACCGGGACAACCAGACAGCCAATCCCCGCGAAATTGTACGCCATGCCCTCGAGCGTGGAGACGCCGACACAGGGAATATGGTCCGCGAAGGCCAGCCCCTCCACCAGGGAGACGCCGATGCGCACGCCCGTGAAGGATCCGGGACCCGCGGCGGCCGCCATGAGCCCGATCTCCCGGACGGAGGTTTTCGCGGCCTTCAGCATGTCCTCGATCATAGGCAGGAGCACCGCGCTGTGGGTTTCGGTCCGGACGGATGATTCCGCCAGAAGCGCACCGTCCTCCAGCAGGGCGGCGGCGGCGGTTTTCGACGAGGAATCCACGGCCAGTATCTTCATTGTCCCTCCTCCGGCGTCAGCTCGAGGCCCTCCACGGTGATGCGCCGCCGGTCCTCCCCTTCCTTTTCGATGCGGATCGTCACGGCGTCCGGGGGCAGATCCGCGCCCAGCTTTTCGCTCCACTCCGCCACGCAGATCCCCGAGGACAGATAGTCGTCGAACCCGAAGCCGTCCAGCTCGTCAGTCCCGCCGATGCGGTACAGATCGAAGTGGAACACGGGGACGGGTCCCCGGCGGTATTCGTTCACCAGTGTATAGGTGGGGCTCTTCACCCGGCTCCCAGGGGACAGCACGGAGCAGAGTCCCCGCACGAACACGGTCTTCCCCGCGCCGAGATCCCCGTACATGGCCAGGAAGGGACGCCCTCCCGACCGGAGAACGGCGCGTCCGACCAGGGCTCCGGCGGCTTCCGTCTCCTCCGGGCTCCCCGTGGTTACGGCATAGATGCTTTCTTCGTTCATGTCTGATCCTGTATGTCTTGTTTCTGTATTCATTATACCACAGTTTCCCGTGGATTACAATATTTTTTTGCGCCCTCTTGCAATCCCGGCGGGGATATGTCATAATAGAGACGGCCAATCCATTCCATCATACAAGGGAGGCGCGACATGACAGACGTTTTCGGCATGAGCTCCATCGCATCCATCCGGGAGAGGACGACCCGCTCCATCAGCCCGGAGAATTTCGACGGATCCAAGGGAGGCGGCGGCCGGGCAGTCCACGGGACGGGAGAGTCCTGCGCCAGAGAGCTGGGCGTGGGCTGGAAGGTCTCCCCTTCCGTCCGGATCGCTCCCCACAGCCTCTACACCATGGCGGACATCGAGGGCTCCGGGCAGATCAACCACATCTGGCTGACGCCGGCGGGGATCCCGGGACGGTACGCCGTGCTCCGCTTCTACTGGGACGGCGCGGAGGTCCCCTCCGTGGAGGTCCCCCTGGGAGATTTCTTTGCCAATGCCTACGTTCCCCGCTTCACCCAGATGAGCTCCCTGGCGGTGTGCGTCAATCCGCGGCAGGGGCTGAACTGCTACTGGCCCATGCCCTTCCGACGCTCCTGCCGGATCACGGTGGAGAACCTGGCGGATGAGGACTTCATCCTGTACTATCAGATCGACTACGACCTCGGGGAGACGCCGGAGAACGCCGGGTACTTCCACGCGCGGTTCCGCCGGTCCAATCCCCTGCCCTACAAGGAGGTCCACACCATTCTGGAGGGCGTGGAGGGCCGTGGTCAGTACGTGGGCACCTACCTGTTCTGGGGCGTCAACAACAACAACTGGTGGGGCGAGGGCGAGATCAAGTTCTACATGGACGGCGACCGGGATTTCCCCACCATCTGCGGCACGGGCACGGAGGACTACTTCTGCGGGGCGTACAACTTCGACAACGAGCACGCCTACGAGAGGTTCGCCACTCCCTATTCCGGCATGATCCCCTATAAGCCCGACGGCCTGTACGACTCCAACCAGCGCTTCTCCCTCTACCGCTGGCACCTGACGGATCCCATCCGGTTCTCCGAGGATCTGAAGGTCACGATCCAGGCGCTGGGCTGGCGTTCCGGCGGACGGTATCTGCCCCTGCAGGACGACATCTCCTCGGTGGCCTACTTCTATCTGGACCATCCCTCGGAGAATCTGCCCCCGCTTCCCTCCCGGGACGAGCTGGAGATCATCTGATCCGGACACAGAACCCCTGTATATACAACCGCGCGGCGGAGGATTATCTGTCCTTCGCCGCGTTATTTATGATTGTCCGTTCTCCGTCAAGCGGGCATCTTTATTTCAGCTCTCCCCGCACCTCCGCGATGCTCTTCCCGGAGGCCTTCGCCGCGGCGGAGAGATCGTCGTATTCGTATTTCTCCCGGGTGACGCCGTATCCCGCGGAGATCTTCTTCCGGATCTCACCGCAGGGTCCGGAGACGGTCTCCGTTCTGCGCTCCAGGGTGTACCGCCGGACCGTCTCCTCCCGCACGCCGATGGTGGAGGTGTGGCGGAACAGCAGGCGAACCATGCGCTCCCGGTCCTCAGGCCTGCACAGGACGTTCAGCACCCAGCCCGGACGGTTCTTCTTCATCCCCGCGGCAGCGGTCCAGACGTCCAGCGCGCCTCCCTCGAACAGGGCGTCCATGGCAAAGCCCACGTCCTCCGGCGTCATGTCGTCCAGATTGCAGGACAGCACCGCGGCGTCCCCGGTTCCGGCTTCCGTCTCCCCCAGCATGGCCCGGACACAGTTGGCCGCCTCGAAGTCCTTCTTCCCCATGCCGTATCCGATCCGCTCCACACGCATGACGGGCTGATCCCCGAAGCGGGTGGCGAAGTGCTTCAGAAGCGCCGCGCCGGTGGGAGTGCAGAGCTCGCCCATGACCGCGCCGCCGTAGGTGGGGACGTCCCGGAGGATGTACGCCGTGGCCGGAGCCGGAACGGGCAGGATCCCGTGGGCGCACCGGACCTGACCGGCTCCCACGTGGACGGGAGACACCACCACCTCGTCCGGATTCAGCTCCGCCAGGGCCAGGCACACCGCCGTCACGTCCGCCACCGCGTCCATGGTGCCGACCTCGTGGAAATGGATCTCCTCCGCCGGAACGCCGTGAGCCGCGCTCTCCGCTTCCGCGATCAGGGAATAAACCGCCATGACGTCATCCTTCACCTTCTC
>CACYWX010000221.1 GCA_902778205.1 uncultured Ruminococcus sp.
ACTCCTTTGACGTCCTGGGTGTTCCGCACTCTGCGGAGTGCGGGTCAGGGCGCTGCCCCGACACCCTGCGACCTTTTGTAAAAGGTCGATCAAAACTTTGAAATTGTTTTGCGACAGCCCGGTGGAATTAGTATAAAAGAATAGGAAAAAGGAAGCTCTGCGGAAGCGGGACTTCCTTTTTTCACGGCCGGGGAGATTCCGTTGACAAATCCCGCCGCATCGGGTATAATCGGGATGCGGACCGCATATCCTCCCGCGCGGATCGTCCTCTCCAGGCGCATCATGCGGGGCGGCGCGGACCGGATCAGATTCACAGTGATTACGGAGGATCCGAACCATGCGGAACGATCTCTGGCAGACCCTTTCCCTTGAAAAATCGGCGGAGGCGGCAGGCGCGGTATTATCAGCCTTTCCTCCCGTCGCCGCGGTGATCGGACTGGACAACCGGCCCGAGGCACGTCCCCTGCCGTTCCGGTTCGAGGAGGGCGGCGTCCTGTATTTCTCTGCGGAGAAGTGTTCCCGCGTCTACGCCGAGCTGAGCCGGAAGCCGGCGCTGAGCCTCATCTCCCGGGATCCCGACGGCGGGTCGGAGCTGCGGATCGGCGCGAAGGCCTGTTTTACCGAGGATCCCGAGGCCCGGGCACGGCTTTTCCGGGACTGCCCGGAGCTTGCCGAAGCGTGGGGACCGGACGGGAAGATGATCGCCCTGTTCTTTCTGACGGAGGCCTCGGTGGAGCTGACCATGGACGGGGACACCCGCTCCTTCCGTCTGCCGGATCCCCAGGGCGTGGTCCGGGGCGTCACCATCAAGAAGAAGACGGAGCTGCGGGACCGGCTGGCGAAGATTCTCGTCCGGCGGGAGGAGGAGGGACCGGCGGGAGATCCCGAGACCGCGAAGCTCTGCGACGGCGCGCTGTTCCTCTTCGCGGAGCAGGCGAAGGCTCTGTGGCCCCGGATGGACGTCACGCCCATCGAGCGGTGCGCCGTGTTTGAAACCTGGGACGAGCAGGAACACTATACGGAGGCGGCGAAGGTCCTGATCGGAAACGCCGTCATCGACAAGCCGGAGGATCTCACCTACTGGCTGAACCCGGAGACTCTGGCGGAGCTCTCCCGGGAGAGAACATGAGGAACAACGGGGAGGCGCGGAACATGAAACACGGCGGTCCGGCAAGGATCCTGACAGCTCTGGCGGCGGCGTTCGCGCTGGTTCTGATCCTGTCCGCGGGAGCGGAGGCGGCGGGACTGGTGGCGCTGACCTTCGACGACGGTCCGGGAAAGCCCACGGAGCGGCTTCTGGACGGACTGCGGGACAGGGACGTGCCGGTCACCTTCTTCATGCTGGGCTCCTGCGCCGAGCGGTACCCGTCCACCGTGCTCAGGGCTTACCGGGAGGGCCATCAGATCGCCAACCACAGCTGGAACCACGCCAACATGATCTACAACTCGTGGGACGATACGGCGGCGGATTTCCGGAGCGCGGCGGAGACCCTGAAGGCGTGTACCTGGGGCGGCGACGGCTTTCTGGTGCGGGTCCCCTACGGAAGCTATAACGACACGGTCCTCTCCGCCGTCGGCGCGCCGGTGATCGGATGGTCGGTGGATCCCAAGGACTGGAAGTACCGGGACGCCTCCACGGTGCGCCGGAACATCGTGTCATCGGTCTTTGACGGGGCGATTGTGCTGGTCCACGACATCCATCCCACCAGTGTGGAGGGCGCGCTTCTGGCCGTGGATGATCTGAAGGCGGCGGGATATGAGTTCGTCACGGTGCGGGAGCTGTTCCGGAGACGGGGCGTGACCCTGGAGAACGGAACGGTGTACCACAGCGCGAAACCGAACGGATGGGACGCCGGCCCCCTGACCCCTCCGGTCCTGACGGAGGAGAGCGCCGGAGGCTCGATCCGGGTGAAGCTCTGCGCCGATCCGGGCGTGCCGGTGTACTACACCACCGACGGGAGCAGTCCCGCGGTGTTCGGCGGTCTGTACGGCGGGCCGTTCACCGTGGAGCCGGAGACGGAAATCCGGGCGGTGGCGGCGCTCCACATGAACGGGAGCCGGAGCCGGGAGATTTCGCGGACGCTGACCGTGCCTCCCGCCGAACCGCCCCGCATGAGCGTGGAGGACGGGGTGTTGATCCTGACGGTTCCGGAGGGGAATCCGGGCCTGTACTATTCCCTGAACAAGGGACCCGGGACGGCGTATGAGGGACCGGTTCCCCTGACGCCCGGCACGGTCCTTGAAGCATGGTGCGCCGGGGAGGGATGGCTGTCCAGTCCGGTCACGGCGGGATGGTACTCTCCGCGCGGGAACTTCTTCCGGGACGTGGCGCCGGGAGACTGGTTCGCCGAGCCCGCGGATGCGGCGGCGGAGGAGGGCTGGCTCATCGGGACGGGGAACGACTGCTTCTCGCCCTCCCTGCCCGTGACCCGGGGACAGACTGCCGCGATCCTGTACCGCATGGCAGGACGTCCGGAGGAACCCGGCGGGGAGGACGGTCCGGTGCTCTCCGACGCGGAGCCCGGGCAGTATTATACCGCTCCGGCTCTCTGGGCGGTCCGGGAGGGGATCTTCGACGAGCCGCCGGACGATAGGTTCCGGCCCGGAGATCCCGTGACAAGACAGGAGCTGGCCCTGATCCTGCATCGGTTCCGGACGCTGACCGGCTCCGGGACCGCGGAGGGCGAGCCTCTGTCGTTCCGGGATGCGGCGGAGATCGCTCCCTGGGCGAAGGAGGCCGTGGACGACGTGTCCGCCGCCGGGATCCTCGTGGGGGATCCCTCGGGGAGGTTCCGGCCGGAATCCGGACTGACCCGGGCCGAATGCGCCGCCGTGGTGATCCGCATGAGCAGGAGAGCCGGACGCTGATCCGGACGGGACGATATGAAAATCGGATGGGGGTGAAGCTATGGAACGAACGGAATCGGAGCGGATGGTGCTGCGGATCCCGGTGGATCTGACCGCGGAGAGGCTGGGGGCCCTGTGCCGGGTGCGGCCGGATTCCCCGGCATGGGAGACGGTGGAGGAGTGCCTGCCGTATGTGAACGAATACGGTTCGCCGGGCGCCGTCATCCGCTGGGCGGACGTGGAGCGCATCGACGGGGACACGGTGCGGGTGAACGGCCATGTTTTTCACAGTCTGGTGCTGGCCGACAAGCTGAAGGAATCCCGGCGGGTGTTTCTGTCCGTCATCACGGCGGGCACGGGGCTGGAGCGGTGTCCGGAGCTTGAGGGGGATCCCTTCTTCGACACGCTCCGGGGCGCGCTTCTGGCCCACGCCACGGGCTGGGTGACCGCCTTCATGAAGGACCGGTTCGGCTTCGACGGGCGGGCCATGCTGAACCCCGGATCCCTGCCGGACTGGCCCATCGTCAACAACTTCGCCCTCTTCGACCTGATCGGGAACGCGGAGGAGATCGGCGTCTCCCTGAACCGGGACGGGTACATGCGGCCCTGGCACACCACCTCCCACATCCATTTCTCCGGCGGGAACTACCAGAACTGCTCCCTGTGCCGCCGGTACGACTGCGTGGGACGCCGCGCGAAATTCGACCGGGCCGAGTACGTCCGCATCTTCGGAATCGAGCCGTGACGCGCTCCGTTTTGTGAATCCCTCTTTGAAATCGCGCCGCGCATTTCGCTTTTTTCCATGAAAATCGGTTCCTCCCTGTTGACATCTCCGGTGAATGGTGCTAAAATACAGTCGGTATTTCATCTGATTTTACGAAAGGAAATCACCATGAAAAAGCTACTGAGCATTCTGGCGGCCTCCATGGCTGCGCTCCTCATGGCAACGGCGGCCTTCGCCTCCGACATCGGGGAAAAGAAGGGCGACGTTCCGAAGATCGAGAAGGGACAGATCGTCATCGACGGCGCGAAGGACGAAGCCTACGACAACGCGCTGGTGGTGGACATCAACCAGTTCCTGACCGGTTCCCAGACGGGCACCTACGGCAAGGCCTACATGCTGTGGGCGGACGGCGAGTATTATCTGCTCGTCGAGGTTGTGGACGCCGACGTCTGCAAGCCCACCGACACCTCCCACGCGGATCACCCCTGGACCACGGACTCCGTGGAGATCTTCTACGACTTCGGCAACGAGCACGAGGATCTCGTCCAGCAGTTCCGCATTGACTGCGACGGCTATCCGTCCTACTACGTCGAGGGCGGCGGCTACTACGCCTACGGTCCCGAGGACGCGGCTGAGTATTTCGACCAGTACGCGGCCCAGAGAACCGCGCAGGGCTACAACATCGAGATGCTGGTCAACCTGAAGGACTACAACCTCGGCGAGGGCATGTCCATCGGTCTCCAGCTCCAGATCAACGACGTGGTCAAGAGCAATCTGGAGGCGACGGCCGCCATTTACAACATGGCCTCCTCCATGAACGCCGGCTCCTGGGACGCCGACAGCTACGACTACATCACCCTGGGCAACAAGGACACCAAGGGCTCCGACACCACCGGCCTCGCCACCGTGGAAACGCCCGTGGAGGTCCGCGGCGACTTCGCCTTCTTCGACACCTATCCCGAAATCAAGGGCGAGGAAGTGATCTCCGTCAAGTCCGACCTGGACGACGTCTCCGGCTACAAGGGTGAGATCAACGTGAACCTTCACAATCTCGCCTCCGGCGGCAACGGATACTGCCCGAAGATGGATACCTGCGTCTGGTACACCTTCGAGGCCAAGGAATCCGGCATGTACACGTTCCTCATCGAGTACGTCGCCCGCAACGGAGCGGAGCGCGGCGTCGACTACTCCCTGGACGATCCCGACGGCACGAAGCGCGTGTATATCGATCTGGTTGAGACCGACGAGCACGGCTATGTGACCGGCTCCTTCTACGCCGAAAAGGGCACCCACGACTTCTACGTCTACGCGCCCACCGGCATGGACGACACGAATCTGAAATCCTGCGACGTTTACTGGGTCTCCGTGTACTCCACGCCGTACCTGAGCGGCACCGCCAACACCGCGGCCCTCATCGACGCGGACGGCTACGCCTCCTACGCGACGAAGAGACCTACCGTTGACGGCTCCATCGACGACATCTGGAGCACGACCGAGTCCATGTACGCTTTCATGTATGAAAACGATCAGTGGGCTCTGTCCGACCTGCAGGACATCGACGTCGCCACCGGCTACACCAAGGTGCTCTGGACCGAGGACACCCTGTACCTGCTGGCCGTGATCGACGACGTGACTATGGACTCTGACGCGAAGTCCACCACCAACGGCATCAACTTCTGGGTCTCCGAGACCTTCTCCGGCAACACCGACTTCAACTCCGCCCCCGGCGACTGGCACATCTTCTGCAACGCGGACGGCGGCACCAACTACTACACCGGCAACAAGGACGTCTACAACCAGGCTGAAATGGCCGCGGCGAGAACCGACACCGGTTATATCGTCGAAGTGGCGGTGCCCGTTCTGACGGAAGGCTTCGAGTATTCCGCCGACCACAAGATCGGCTACAACATCTCCGTGGACGACGATGCCGACGCGGACAACAACCGCGACACCTTCACCTCCTGGCAGGCCTACGACGGCAGACCCTACTGGGAGAATCCCTCCACGCTGAACGAGGTTGCTCTGGTGGGCAAGACCGCGGGCGCTGAAGAGACTCCTGCCGAGCCCGCAGATCCCAACGCTCCCGCCATCCTGTGGGACTTCAACGCGGACGGAGCCATGGACGCCAACATGGGCGCGAACTCCGGCGCGAACACTCTGAGCTGGACCGCCGATAAGGACGACGCCGGCAACGAGTACTACACCTTCACCGCCTCCGGCGCAGAC
>CACYWX010000222.1:0-5742 GCA_902778205.1 uncultured Ruminococcus sp.
CTTGATTTTTCGGATCTCTTTCAGCACGATGTTGATGTCGATCGGCTTTGCGATGTGCCCGTTCATTCCGGCATCGAGGCATTCCGCCACGTTCTCCGAGAAGGCATCCGCGGTCATGGCGATGATCGGAATGGTTTTCGCGTGTCCGACCGGGAGCGCGCGGATGGCCCGCGTCGCGTCCAGACCGTTCATGACGGGCATCTGGATGTCCATGAAGATCAGATCGTAGCGGTCAGCGGGCGCATCCCGGACGGTGTCCACCGCAATCTGACCGTTTTCCGCGCGGTCGCAGTCAATACCGTTCATCTGCATCAGCATGGAGATGATCTCCCAGTTGATGTCGTTGTCCTCCGCCACGAGGATCCTCATCCCGGCAAGATCGGAGTTGTCGTCCTCCGCCACAGCCTCCGTCTTCCGTCCGAGCAGGTCGCTCAGCTTCTGGTAGAGCGTGGAGCGGAACAGGGGCTTCGAGACAAATCCGTTCACGCCGGCGTTTTTCGCTTCTTCTTCAATATCGGACCAGTCGTAAGCGGAGACGAGCAGGATCGGAACGCCGTCCCCGATCTCCTGCCGGATTCGCCTGGCCAGCGCCGCGCCGTCCATGCCGGGCATTTTCCAGTCGAGGATGATGACGCTCCAGTCGTGTCCCTCGCGGTGACGCCCGAGGATCTTCTCGAGCGCTTCCTCCGCGCAGGACGCCGAATCCGCATGCGCGCCGAGGGAACGCAGCGTGTCGACGGCCGTTTCGCACAGGACTTCGTCGTCGTCCACTACCAGAACGTCCGCGTCCGGAAGGGACATCTCGGCCGTTTTTCGCTTTGCTGCGGGGAGCTTCAGCTTCACCGTGAAGGTGGTCCCCTGCCCGGGCGCGCTTTCGCAGTCGATCGTCCCGTTCATCAGCTCGACCATCTGCTTCGTGATGGCCAGACCTAGTCCGGTCCCCTGGATGGTATTGACCCGGCTGTCCGTCTGGCGGGAGAAGGGCTGATACATCTTCGCCATGAACTCCGGCGTCATGCCTATACCGGTATCCGAGACGATGTAGGTGAGCAGAACGAATCCGTCTTCCTCCGCAGGCTCCTCGCTCATGTTTACGGAGACCGATCCGCCCGGCTCGGTGTATTTCACCGCATTGGAGAGCAGATTGATACAGATCTGATTCAGACGCAGCTGATCGGCCGAGAGCCATTCCTTCTCAAAGCCGGAGACACGGAAGTTGAACTGAAGATTCTTTTCCTTCACCATCGGCTGGGAAAGGTTGACCAGATTCTCCGCGGTCTCCACAATGGAGAAGTCCGCTTCGTTGAGCGTCAGGCGTCCGCTCTCCACTTTGGAAATATCCAGAATATCGTTGATTAGCGTAAGCAGGTGACTGCCTGCCATCCCGATTTTTCTGAGACAGTCGCTGACTGAGTCGCGGTCGTCGAGATTCTTTTCCGCGATGGTGGTGAGCCCGATGATAGCGTTCATCGGGGTGCGGATGTCGTGGGACATGGTGGAGAGAAAGTCCGTCTTTGCGCGGTTCGCCGCATCCGCCTCCTTCACAGCCGCGTGCAGTCTCCGGTTGAAGTTCAGCATGACGGCGGCGTCGACCAGCAGAAGCAGAAGCAGGCCCGCCGTGACCACGCCGATCAGAAGCCAGTCGACGCTCCCCGTTCCCAGATCCTCCATCCGCAGATACGCGAGGATGGACCAGCCGTCCGAAGCCTGCATGGGCGTATAGGCAACGAGGCACTCCTGATCTTTGGAGTTGCGCATCACAAGGGAGCCGGTCGAGGAGGTTAAAGCGTCCGTCAGCGCTTCGATCCCCGCCAGATCCGTCGTATTGTACGACTTGTAAAACTCATAGAAATTAGTGTTCTTGAAAGATTTGCCGCGGATGATATAGTTCCCCTCGGCATCGATGAGGGATACCTCCGCGTTCGGATATTCCTCCTTCGGGAAAACCCATTGTTCCTCGAGTATGTACGTCGGGACAATCCGGAGAAGCAGAGCCTGCCTCTCACGGCCTCCTTCAGTCAGGGGCACGCGGTCATAAAACGCGATGGACTGGATGCCGTTGATGGGGTTGGTATACGTGCGGGTGATGTTGATCCGTTTATCCGGAAGCACCTCCTCCGCGGTACCGATCCCGTTCTCCGGAAACAGGTGGATCTGCTGGTACGAAACGGAAAAATCGTTTGTCGTCCCGTTTTTCGGGGAGGCGGACAGCCCGTCCATTTCTGGGGTATCCGCATAAAGGACCGCCGCGGTGACGCCGTTCTGGGAGAGGGAGCCGCGAACAAAGGAAACAGCCTCGTCCATACTCAGGCTGTGCGTCCGGATATACGCCGCCCATGAATCGCAGAGCTGCTGTTCGCCGCGCAGGTAGTTCGCCGTGATCTGTTCCTCTGCAAAGGTGCGGTCCTCGAAGGCCTTGACCCGCGACGCGACATAGTCCCTGTTATACTTTCCCGCATAGGCAGCGACAAAGGCGATGACAGAGAGGATAATCAGACTGTTGACTGCGATGATCCAGGCTCTTTTGCCGAACCTCATTCCTTCCATTCCGCATTCCGTCCCCAATATACACAATTTTTCGATTTTATTATATCACATACTCTCAACAGAGTCAATACTGTTTCCGCCCTGACGGGTCATGTAAAGGCGTTTCTTCAATTCTCGCCCTTCGGGATCATGCAAAGCTGTTTGCTATGTTTATATGTGGGGAGTTGGTATCAGAATATCTCACATCCGCAGTGTCCGTTTTCCTTGACGCGGTACAGAGCGGTGTCGGCGTCCTTGAAGATGTCTCCGCACGGATTTTCCCGATCGGAGAACGCCACGCCCACGCTCAGGGAGAAGGGAGGCAGGTCGTCTTCGGGGTGCATCAGCTGGTAATTGGCCCGCTCGATTTTGCCGCGGACAAGATCCGCCATCGTGCTGTTGGCCCGGGTCATAAGAACCACAAACTCGTCTCCTCCGATCCGGCAGATCACGTCCACGGAGCGGAAGCTGTGCTTCAGAACCTGCGCGACGCGCTTGAGAACGCGATCTCCCACATCGTGACCGTAGGTGTCGTTCACGCTCTTGAAGTTATCCACATCGATCAAAATGAACGCGATATGCTCCATGTCCACGCTTTCAAGCATCATCTCATACGCCCCCCGGTTGAAGAGGCCTGTGAGCGGATCATGGGACGCCTTGTGGCTGAGCTGTTCGCGGGGCGTCCGGTTTTCCTCGAGGATATTGTTGTACGTTCGCGAGACAAATCGCAATTCTTCCGCGCCCTGCGGAGGAATGCTCTCCTCTTTCCGCATCTGCTCCACCATCCGGGTGAGCGGCTTCCGCACCTGCTCGGTGATGAAGGCAGCCATCAGCAGTACGATCAGGAGGAACACAACAGTCAAAAGCGTCTGGATATTCACATACAGCGCCATTTTTGCGGATGCCTCATCCAACTCCGCCCGGGAAGACCGGATAGCGCAGATCGAGCCGTTTCGCATAACGACGGATCTGTTATTCTGCCAGTGCCTATTGCTGGCCGTATGCCTCGCCGTCCTTGCCCTGCTCTGCGCGGGGTGCAAAAAGAATACCAGCTGGAAAGCGCAGTCGTCGCCCGCCGTCTCCTCGTCCGTTTCATCATCCGCCTCTGAAGAGAAGCCGATCCGGGACGACCGTCCGACAAGCGTGGGGGTGTCGTCGTTTCTGCACGATTTATTCGGTACGGCCCTGCCCGCGGATACGGACCGGTATCTTCTGTCCCAGGTGGACGAACAGCGGACGTATAAGCTCGAAACGTCTGTTCTCGATGGGGACATCTACGGGAACACCTTCTATTATCTGGTTCTTCGGGAGCCGAAAATCTATGCCTACGACCTTGAAACCGAGGAAAGCCGGGTACTGACGGAAGACGTGAAGAACCCCGCGAATCTCTGCGTCGACGCGGACGGGATCTACGCCGCTGACGTGAGCGCAAAGAAAATCGCCTGGTTCTCCTTCGACGGCGAACGCCTCGGAACGCTCAATCTGCCCGAACCGCCCAGGGCGAACTCGGGTGTCGAGGGCTATTCCTGGATGGTTGAAAAGTATTACGCATCGCTCTGTCATTACGACGGCCTGCTTCTCCTCGCTGCGAAGGACGCGGTCTGGACGATCCGAGACGGCGATTCGGCATGGCAGCGGGCAGAATACCCCTTTCTGAAATATGAAAAAGTGGATTCCGCCGCGATCCTGAGCCGGGATCGCATTGCAGTCGCAACCGAGCGGTCTGTCCACGACGCTTCCGTGTTCCGCCGGGTGACGGAAATGAATCGGGACGGATCGAAGTCGAAGCTGCTCTCGGAGACGTGGTCCCCGGTGATGTGCGCGGGCGGGGGACAGCTTTTTTCCCTCGGCACGACGGATGAGAAAACGCGGCTTTTCGAGCTGTCAACCGGGACGAGCCGATTTGTGGGGATCGTCAACTCGAGTCCCGAGCGGAAGGGTGTGAACATTCCGCTGCGCGCCGCCGTGTCGGGCAGTACGCTCTTTGTCCTCTGGATGTCGAAGGAAATCAGCCTGTCCCCCATCGAGGGCAATCAGAACGCCGTGAAGATCCTCGTGCCGGAATCCGAGCTGAGCGTTCTGCAAAACCTCATGGACAGCATCGAATCCGCCCCCTGCGCCATCCGCACCCAGCCGGACGCCGTCTTCTTCGACAAGATCAGCGCCTCGCTCATGGCGTCGGAGGCCGATTTTGACATCGCCATGGTCTCCGTTCCGGTCATGGAGGACGACGAGGCGGTCACGCGTCTGCTCCGGGCGATCCTCAAAAACGGACAATTTGCCGACCTCTCCGGAAACGCCGCTCTGTCCGCCCATCTGGACGAGGCGTATCCCGGACTGAAGGAGTTCATCACGGTGGACGGCAAGCCCGCGTTCCTGCCGCTTGAAATCGGCGGCTGGCGGAACTGGGGCGGCTACTGGTACGGCTTCACGGACGAGGCGCAGGCGTCGGGCATCTCGCTCCCCTCCGGCTGGAAGCTCGACGATCTGGACGGCCTCGTTCCTGCGCTGGCTGAGGAGGGCTTCTCGCTCTTCCCGTCGAGGTCGTGGCAGGCTCAGGAGCTTGTCGTGACAATGGCTTTCTCCGCCGCGCAGGCCGGGGATGATCTTCTTTCGGACGATTCGGGCGCGGGGGCGGAGGACGCTCTGAAAGCCCTCTTCGCGCGGCTGACGGCGTACCGGGACGCGGGCGTGCTCACAGGATCGAAGGCGTTCTTCGCCCAAGCGGGACGGCGGACGGATTTCGTCGTGAACGGCGCGGATCGGTATGCCCTCGCTCTGCCGCCCGTGAGCGGGAAGAATCCGGCGGTCGTGACGGCGTTTCTGTTCGTCAACCCGAAGAGCGAACGACTGGACGAGGCGCTCTCCATCCTCGCCGACCTGACAAACGAGGAAAACCGCTACTTCGGCTACGGTTTCGGCGGATTGTCGCAGTCGGACGCCGTGGCGGTCGCTTGGCCGGGGACCTTGAAAGAGGGGATGTGCGTCAGGCCGGGGAGGTAAACACAGACAATAGCTTTCCGCAATTATGCGCAGAATGCAGGCAGGAAACCCTTGTGGACCCAGTCAAGATGAAGATAGTTCTGAGCGACGGGAAGGAATCTGATACGGACAGAAAGTCACAGAAAGAATGAAATCAGCCCACGTCAGCACGAAATGAGATCTGACATGGGCTTTCCATCTTATTTGCCGTTTCTGAACCGAAGGGCTTTCAGC
>CACYWX010000222.1:5764-6307 GCA_902778205.1 uncultured Ruminococcus sp.
GCGGTTCAGACACGGGGCCTCATTGAGCGTTTCCGGATAGAAGATCGTCCGGGCGTCTATATTCAATTCCCGTACAAGTGGGAAAAGAATTTCGAGCTTCGGGTTTCCCCGTCCGTTTTCGATGTTCAGAACCGTGCGATTGGCAGCCTCGATTGTGTCTGCAAGCTCGCTCTGTGTAATTCCGCTTCTTGCACGAGCCTTTTTACTACATTGCCGAGAATGATGGAGTATTCAGGCGTTTCTTTCATTGCGGTTCACTCCGTTGATGATTCCTATTGTATTATACAATGAAGGTGGAAACTTGTCGATAAACCGCAGTATATCAAATAAGTGCGCCAAAATTCACCATTCGAAGGACAAATATGAAGTCAAGTGTATTCCTGATTCTAAACCGGTATAATCGAATACATACCTGAATCGGCGGCTTGCCGAAAGATTCTCTGCTATCGAGGAGAAAAGAACCAAAAGAGGAACTCCCTTGAAGTCCTGAGTATTCCGACCTCTGCGGAGGTCGGGTCAGGGCGTTGCCCCGACACCCCACGA
>CACYWX010000223.1 GCA_902778205.1 uncultured Ruminococcus sp.
CATGGTCAGGGGCGTGCGCAGGTCGTGGGACACGTTGGCGATCAGGTCCTTCTGCATCTTGTCCAGCCGTCCAAGCTCATAGGCCGCCCGGTTCAGGGCCGCGGACAGGTTCTCCGTCTCCGCGCATCCAGCCCCGTCGAAATTCACGCTGTAATCCCCCAGGGCCAGCTTCGACGCCTCGCCGCTCATCTGCCGCACGGGCTTCGAGATCCGGTCCGACAGCACCAGCGCCAGGATCACGCCGATCACGAGGAGGATGGCGGTGATCCAGCCCAGTTGGGCGTTCAGGGTCTTCACCGTGGATTTCAGCGGCACCAGCTCCGTGTTGAACAGCATCATGAGGGTGGAGTCCCCCTCCTCCAGCAGGCGCACCGAGATCATGTTCTCCCCTGCGTCGCCGCTGTCGGAGCCGTCCCGGAACCGCCCGAACATGTCGCTCAGGGAAATCAGCTCCGTATAGGCCCCTCCCTGCTCCGATGCGTTCCGGTACAGCCGGTTCAGCATGTCGTTGTTCGAGGAATTGTGGATGAAGCAGAAGGAATTGACGTGCTTCTTCGTCACCGGCACCGCCGACGAGCCGCTGATCCGGTACAGGGACAGGCAGACCTCGTATTTCTTCGCCAGGGCGCTGAGAGCTTCGTCGAAGGCGTCCGCGTCGTCCGAGGAGGATGCGGCGGATACGGCGGAGTCGGCGCAGCGGTCCAGCTCACGGAGCTTCAGGGACCGGTAGATGTCGTCCAGCCACAGGGTCTGGAACAGCCACAGCAGGACGATGACGATGCCGGTGAAGAGCCCGAAGGCCAGGATCATTCTGGCGCGGAAGCTGATGCCCCGGCGGCCCTCTCCCGCGTTTTTACCTGTCCGCATCGAACCGGTACCCGACGCCGCGCAGCGTGACGATGAAATCCGCGTAAGGGCCGAGACTCTTCCGCAGCAGCTTGATGTGCGTGTCCAGGGTCCGGTCGTCTCCGAAATAGTCGTAGCCCCAGACCTCGGTGATGAGCTTTTCCCTGGTCAGGGCGATGTTCCTGTTTTTCAGCATGTAGAAGAACAGGTCGTATTCCTTGGGCGTCATGTCGGCCCGCCTGCCGTCCACGTATACGATCCGGGCGGTCAGATCCGCGCGCAGGCCCCCTCCCGCCAGCTCCACGATCTCGTTCCGGGGCTCCTCGCGCACCGGCTCCGCGTTCTGACGTCCGGCGGCCCGCTTCATGACGGCGTTGATCCGCAGCATCAGCTCCTTCGGCGAGCTCACCCCGGGCGGAAAGCATGATGATGGGGATCTGGGAAAACTTCCGGATCTCCCGGCAGGCGGAAAAGCCGTCCAGCTCCGGCATCATGATGTCGATGACCATCAGGTCGAAGGAGCCGTTTTTCACCTGCTCGATGGCCTCCATGCCGTCCGCGGCCTCGGTGACGGAGTGCCCCTCGTAGACCGCGTATTTGGCGATCAGCTTGCGGATCATCTCCTCGTCGTCCACTACAAGAATGTGATACATGACGTTCTCCTGATATGGTTGCGGGGAGGAACGCATGGACGCTCCCCCCGCAGATTGAATGATGTTCTGTTCGGTTGGCTTTTTGTTCTTTATCTTCCGCCGAAGAAATCGTCCAGGGAGCCGGGAACCTCTTCCGTGCCGAAGGAAATGGAGGATCCCACGTTTTCGGGCGTGCGCTCGTAGCAGGTGACCTCCACCTCCATGAGCTTGTTGTCCCGGTATAGCTGGAAGGTCAGCTTGTCGCCGATGGCCGAGGCGTAGATGATGGCCTTGATGTCGTCGGAGGAGGAGATCTCCTCGCCGTTGACCGCGATGATCCGGTCGCCCTCCTTCAGCACGTCGTCGTTCATGCCCTTGGTGAGGCTTCTGACGTACACGCCGGCCTTGACGCTGTAGTAGAAGAAATAGTTGGAGCCGGACACGTCCTCGAAGCTGACGCCGATCATAGGCTTGCCGCGGACATAGCCGTAGGTGAGCAGCTGCTCGGTCACGGTCAGGGCCTGATTGATCGGAATGGCGAAGCCCAGGCCCTCGATGCCGGAGCCGGAGGACTTGGCGTTGACGATGCCCACCAGCTGGCCCTTCATGTTGAACATGCCGCCGCCGGAGTTGCCGGGGTTCACAGCAGCGTTGGTCTGGATCAGGTGCATGGTGACGCCGCCCACCTGGATCTCGCGCTCCGTGGCGGACACGATGCCGTTGGAGACGGAGCCGCCCAGCTCGCCCAGAGGATTGCCCACGATGACCAGCTCCTCGCCCACCACCAGCTTGTCGCTGTCGCCCACGCGGGCGGGGGTCAGGCCGGAGGCGTCGATCTTAATGATGGCGATGTCCTCGTCGGCGTCGTAGCGCTCCACCTCGGCCTTGTACTCCTCGCCGCTCGTCAGGCGGACGGTGACGGTGTCAGCCACATTCTGCATGTTCTCATCCAGAATGACGTGAGCGTTGGTGATGATATAGCCGTCCTGGGAGATGATGACGCCGGAGCCCGCGCCGCCGGTGGTATACTGGAACCAGGAGTTCCGGGTGGTGTATTCGGTGTTGATCTCCACCACGGAATCCTTCACCAGAGCCGCCACCTGGGCGTAGGTCAGATCCCCTCCGGCCGTCGCCGCGGTGGAGGTGGCCACGTCGTCCACGGATTTGTAGATCACCACGGATTCCCCGGAGGACGCCTGAGAGGAGGACGCGGGGCGCTGGGTCTCGGTCACCGCGGAGGAGGAAGAGTTCCCGCTCAACCGGTTGGCCAGAAGCGTTCCGCCGAAGCCGAAGGCCCCGGACAGGAGGACGCAGGCCGCGCAGATGCAGGCCACCGCCTTCACTCCGACGGTCTTCTTTTCCTTCTTCTTCGCGGGAGCGTACGCGATCTCGCCGCCGTTCTGACCGTTTCCGCGGACCGGAGCGGAGGAGGGAGCGGCGTAGGCGTTGTAGGTCTGCCCCTGATAAGCGGTCCGCGCGCCGTAGGAGGTCCCGTTCATGCCGGCGCCGTAGGCCGTCTGCCCGGAGCTCGGCTGGCTGTAGGTTCCGCTCGGATAGGGCGACCAGGTCTGCGCGGGCTGAGGCTGGGGAGCGGGTCTCTGCGCGTTCGCCTCGTAGGGATGGCCGTAGGGCGTATACGCGCCGCTCTGCGTGTTCTGATAGACTGAGGGCTGAACGGGCCGCTCGGGAGCGCTCCAGCTGTTCGTTCCGTTTCCGGAAACGGGCTGAGCGTTCTGCGGCCAGGAGGCGGGACGATAGGAAGAGGCGTCCATGTCAGACGGTTTGTGGGGGAGCTGACCTTCGTTCATTTCCTGACGGACGGTGTTCCCCGCTTCCTCCGCGGCGTTTTTCGCGGATTCGGCTTCCTCCCGCAGGGCCTCCTCGACGATCTCCTCAGCGGAATTCACCGCGGTCTGTTCGTTTTCTTCGCTGACTGCGCCGTTCTGTTCGTTTTCGCCGCGCTGCATCATGTCTTCGTTTTCGTAGTCCTTCATATCTGATTCCTTTCCCCGGCGTCTCTGTCGTCCGGCTCTCTTTTGTTTACGCGGCCATTATACCCTCCCAATGTGACGGGAATATGACGGCGAGTCAAAGGTTCGCTGAAACGACATGAAAACGCATCCGGAAAAGGTATGCATTCGGAGGAAGAAACCGGACGGAGAGTCAGATTCTTACCGCAGATCCACCGTCACGATGAATCCGTCGGCGTTGTTGCCGGAAATCGTGTAGTCGGATCCACGGGGCACCCGGACCTCCGTGACGCCGCCGGCAGACGCCTTCGGAACGTAATACACCAGCCATCCGCCGGAGGTGGGGAGCCCGTCCGCCGCGTTCACCTCGGAGACAGTCCCGTCCGCGCTCACGAACAGCAGAACGCCGTCCGCGGAATAGGCCTTCACACCTTCGATATACTCCTCCAGACACCAGTTCCGGGAGGAGCAGATCCGAGCGTGAGGGATCCCCACATAGCGGAAGTGCCAGGGCTCGTTGGCGATGCCGGTGATTTCCACCTTATCGTCCGGATAGCGGCGGATGAAGCCCTCTCGCGCGCAGTTGGCCGCCAACCACCAGCCGTGCTCGTATTCCGAAACGGGAATGGAGGCTCCGTCGTCCGTGTAGAAGGACACGTCGCAGGCCAGGCCGGTGTTGTGCTCGCTGTATCCGGGCTTCGCCACGTAGGCGTTTGCGTAATCCTCGCCGTTCTGATTCAGATAGTAGTCCCAGACCTCCTGCTGCTCCGCCACGGTCCGGTGTCCGCTGGTGATGAGCAGATCGTGGGAGCCGGTGTCCTCCTCTAAATCCACCACCAGCCGTTCCAGGGCGTCGAAGGCCACGGGAAGCAGGCCGATGTCGGTGGCGGCCACCTTCAGCTTGCCGGTGCGGTCCCGGTAGGCGTTCTTGAGCTGATCCACAATGGCGTCCCCGCCTGAATAGCCGTGGGAGGCGTTCACCAGGATCAGATCCCCCTCGGACAGCCGCGCGTTGTCCACGGAAACCGTATCGTACAGGGTCAGGTTCAGCGGTTCGTCCGCCGTGCCGGGATCCGCCGGTTCGTCCGGAGTGAGGACCAGATGATCGCCGGACTGAGTCTCCCCCTGACCGCCCGTGTCCGTGCCGGGCAGACCGGAGGACTCGGCCTCATTCTCCGTGCCGATCTCGCCCGCTTCCGGCGCGTCGGCGGGATTCTGGGTTTTCGGCTCCGCGTTGGTGACGGGTCCCGCGGGCATGGAGATCCCATTCTCGTTCCATCCGGCCCGGTTCACCTGCCAGACGGACACGCCGATGACCGTGGCGCACAGCAGCAGGAACACCGCCACGCCCCAGTTGAACCGGAACGGACGCTTGACGCGGCGGGGCTTTTCCCTTCTCTGCATGGCCGCGGCCGCCTGCCGGTTCACCATGGCGTCCCGCTGACGTCTTCCTGCCGCGCTTCCGGAGGGCTGATTGGCTCCGTAAGCCGCGCTGGTGGCGGACACGGGGCGGTTGTAGGGATAGGCTCCGCCCTGCCGGGCTTGAGGATTGGCCTGCGGATTTCCGCCGCCCGGATAGGAGCCGTTCTGTCCGCTCCGGGGCGTGTTCTGTCCGGGATTGTACGATCCCTGCCGCGTCCCGCCGTTCTGTCCGTAGGCCGGAGCCTGAGAATAGCCGCTGCGTCCGTAGGCATTCTGCGGATTCCCGTTCTGCGGGTAGCTCTGCTGCGGGTAGCCCTGCTGCCCGTTGTTCCGTACCGTTCCGTTCTGTGGGACCTGTCCGGCTCCATACCCGTTCTGTGGAGCGCGGTTTCCGCCGCTTGTATATCCGGGACGGGGAAGCTGATTCCCGCCCGCTCTGTTGTTTTCAGGATGATTGTTCACATCGGATCCCCTCGTTTAAAGACACTTTACTATTTTATATTATAGATGATGACGCCGGATAAATCAAGATGCGGGCGAAAAAAAGCAGAAAAAGGCAGAACGAAAAAAGAGGCCGCTCCGGAGCGGAATCCGCAGGGGATCCCGGGGGAGCGGCCTGTATTCACTTGTTCGGCTGAACGCCTGTTCAGTCGTCCATGGCGTCGCGGCGGGAGAGGTTGAAGCGGCCCTTCTCGTCGGTGCCCAGGAACTTCACGCGGATGTGGTCGCCCACGTTGCAGACGTCCTCAACCTTCTCGGTGCGCTTCTTGTCCAGCTTGGAGATGTGGACCATGCCCTCCTTCTTGGGGGCGAACTCCACGAACGCGCCGATGGGGATGATCCGGGTGACCACGCCCTCGTAGATCGCGCCGATCTCGGGCTCGAAAATAATGCCCTGGATCATCTTCTGAGCGGCCAGGATGCCTTCCTTGTCCACACCGGAGATGAACACGGAGCCGTCGTCCTCGATGTCCACCTTTGCGCCGGTGTCGGCCTGGATGCCCTGAATGACCTTGCCCTTGGAGCCGATGATCTCGGAGATCTTCTCAACCGGCACCTTCATGGAGATCATCTTGGGAGCGTACTCGGAAACCTCCGCGCGAGGAGCGGGGATGGCCTTCAGGAGGACCTCGTCGATGATATAGTCGCGGCCCTTGTGGGTGACGGCCAGCGCTTCCTTAATGATCTCGGGGGTCAGACCGTCGATCTTCAGGTCCATCTGGATGGCGGTGATGCCCTTGTGGGTGCCGGCCACCTTGAAGTCCATGTCGCCGTAGAAGTCCTCGAGGCCCTGGATGTCGATCATAGTGGTCCAGCTGCCGTCCTCGGCGGTGATCAGACCGCAGGAGATACCGGCCACGGGAGCCTTGATCGGAACGCCCGCGTCCATGAGGGCGAGGGTGGAGCCGCAGACGGACGCCTGGGAGGTGGAGCCGTTGGAGCTGATGACCTCGGATACGCAACGGATGGCATAGGGGAACTCGTCCACGGAGGGAAGCACCGGGATCAGAGCCCGCTCAGCCAGCGCGCCGTGGCCGATCTCGCGTCTGCCGGGAGAACGGGACGCCTTGGCCTCGCCCACGGAGTAGCCGGGCATGTTGTAGTGGTGCATATACCGCTTGGTCTCCTCCTCGGAGATGCCGTCCAGCATCTGAACGTCGCCGATGGAGCCGAGGGTAGCGATGGTCAGGACCTGGGTCTGACCGCGGGTGAACATGCCGGAGCCGTGGTCCCGGTCGAAGAGGTGAACCTCGGCGGCCAGGGGACGGATCTGGTCCATGCGTCTGCCGTCCACGCGCTTCTTGTCCTCCAGGAGCCAGCGGCGGACGATCTTCTTCTGGATCTTGTAGATGAGCTCGGGGAGCATCACGTCAAGACCCTCGTATTTCTCGGAGAACTTCGCCAGGATGTCGTCCTCGATGGGCTGCATTCTCTCGTCGCGGACGTTCTTGTCGTCGGTGTCCAGGGCGTTCATGACGTCCTTTTCGCAGTAGGCGAAAATTTCGTCGAACATGTCGTGGTCCAGCTCCATGGAGGGATACTCGA
>CACYWX010000224.1 GCA_902778205.1 uncultured Ruminococcus sp.
CGGCTCAGGGCTCTGCCCCGAGACCCCGCGACCTTTTTGGAAAAGGTCGATCCAAACTTTTGGACTGTTTTGCGACAACTCCCTCTTTTTCCTAAAACTTCGGCCGGGAGCGCTTCTCCGTTCCCCGATAAGTCAAGAATCGATCTATATACAGCGTATCATTAAGGAGGTATTTCCATGGCACTGGTCCCGATGGTCGTGCAGCAGACCAATCACGGCGAGCGGTCCTACGACATCTATTCCCGACTGCTCAACGAACGCATTATTTTCCTCGCCGACGAGGTCAACGACGTGACCGCGTCCCTGGTGGTAGCCCAGCTCCTGTATCTGGAGTCCGAGGACCCCGACGCGGACATTTCCCTCTATATCAACTCCCCCGGCGGATCCGTCACGGCGGGTCTGGCCATCTACGACACCATGAACTTCATCAAGTGCGACGTCTCCACCATCTGCGTGGGCATGGCCGCCTCCATGGGCGCGTTCCTTCTGTCCTCCGGTGCGAAGGGCAAGAGACTGGCTCTTCCCAACTCCGAGATCATGATCCATCAGCCCTCCGGCGGCTCCCAGGGTCAGGCCACCGACATCCAGATCCAGGCCGAGCACATCCTGAAGATCAAGGACCGCCTGAACCGGATCCTGGCCGCCAACACCGGCAAGCCCGTGGAGGTCATCGCCGCCGATTGTGAACGGGACAATTTCATGACCGCCGAGGAAGCGCGGGAATACGGCCTGGTCGACAAGGTCATCGCAAATCGGGGGTAAGCATATGGCATCGACTCGGAACGGCTCGAAGCTGCGGGTGGAGCGCAACTGCTCCTTCTGCGGCCGCAGCGAATCGCAGGTGGAATTCCTGATTCCCAGCCCCACGGGGCTCTATATCTGCGACAAGTGCATCGACGCCTGCAACGACATCATTTTCGATCACCTGAACGACCGGGAGGCCGAGCCCCTGTCCGATCAGAAGCTCCCCACGCCCGCCGAGCTGAAGGCCACCCTGGACGAGTACGTCATCGGGCAGGACAAGGCGAAGGTCGCCCTCTCCGTGGCGGTCTACAACCACTACAAGCGGCTCATCAACCGGGAGGGCGCGGAAAAGCGGAAGACCCGCCGGAAGAAGGACGACGACGGGACGCCCGCTCAGGAAGAGGTCGAGATCCAGAAGAGCAACGTGCTCCTCATCGGTCCCACCGGCGTGGGCAAGACCTTCCTGGCCCAGACTCTGGCCAAGACCCTGAACGTGCCCTTCGCCATCGCGGACGCCACCACCCTCACCGAGGCCGGCTACGTGGGCGAGGACGTGGAGAACATCCTGCTCCGTCTGATTCAGGCCGCGGACTACGACATCGAGCTGGCGGAGCGCGGGATCATCTATATTGACGAGATCGACAAGATCTCCCGCCGGTCCGAGAACCGCTCCATCACCCGGGATGTGTCCGGCGAGGGCGTTCAGCAGGCTCTTCTGAAGATCCTGGAGGGCACCGTGGCCAACGTTCCCCCTCAGGGCGGCCGGAAGCACCCCAATCAGGAGTTCATTCAGATCAACACGGAGAACATCCTGTTCATCTGCGGCGGCGCCTTTGACAATCTGGACCAGATCATCGAGGCCCGGAAGGGACAGACCTCCATCGGCTTCCGCTCCGACATCAAAAAGAAGGAAGAGAAGCGGGCGGACGGGATCTTCAAGGACGTCTCCGCTCACGACATCGTGAAGTACGGTCTCATCCCCGAGCTGGTGGGCCGTCTCCCCGTCATCGTGGGGCTGGAGAATCTGGACGAGGACGCTCTGGTGCGGATCCTCACCGAGCCGAAGAACTCCCTGGCGAAGCAGTACAAGGAGCTGTTCCGGATGGACGGCGCGGAGCTGGAGTTCACGCCCGAGGCCATGCGTGCGGTCGCTTCCCTCGCCATCGAGCGGAACACGGGCGCCCGCGGCCTGCGCTCCATTCTGGAGGAGACCATGACGGACATCATGTTCGCCCTGCCCTCCCGGAAGGACGTGGCGAAGGTGGTCATCACGGAGAACTGCGTGCGGGACCACGCGGAACCGGAGTATGTGCTGAAGTGATTCCTTGCTGAATCCCTGTCAACCGGTACGGTTTTTGAAAAATCGTGCCGGTTTTTTATTTGGGTGCGTTACTTTTCGTGGGACGGATCCGTCTAATGGAGTGAAGGGATGAAAGGAGGGGACGTATGGAGAGGACGATCCTTGAAAAGATTCCGCCGGGGACGGATGAGCGGGACGAAAGAACGGACCGAGGGGAAGGTCTTTTCGCGGAGGACGCGGAGATTCTGGACCGGTTCTTTGCACGGGACGAAGGGGCCATCGGTATCTGCCGGGACAAATACGGAGGGCGGTGCCGGGCTGTGGCGGAGAACATTCTCGGCTCCCCGGAGGACGCGGAGGAATGCGTCAGCGACACCTGGCTCCGGGCATGGAGAGCCATACCGCCCCAGAGGCCGCGCTTTCTTGGAGCATGGCTGGCCGCCGTGACCCGGAGACTGGCGCTGGACCGGTACAAGGCCGAGACAGCGGAAAAGCGGGGCGGAGGAGAGATCCGTCTCTGTCTGGACGAGCTGGCCGACGCCGCGGGGGACGGGGATCCGTGGAATACGGAGGAGGACGCCCGGGAGAGACTCCGGGACGTGCTGAACCGGTTTCTGGCGGGAGAGAGGCCCGAGGCGCGGCGGATCTTTCTCAGACGGTACTGGTACGCCTGCTCCGTGGCGGAATGCGCGCGGAGAGAGGGAAAGAGCGAGGCTGCGGTGAAAATGTCCCTGAGCCGGACGAAAAAGAGGCTGAGGGCGTTTCTCGAGAAGGAGGGGTTTTCGGTATGAAGAACCATGAGCTGTTGTTTGACGTTCTCGGGGAGATCGATCCCGCGCTTATAGAGGAGGCCGGGGTTGAGGCGTCGGAGGATCTGCCGCGCGGGAGAAAACGGGGGATCCGGCCTGCGGTGCTGGCGGCGGCGGTACTGGCGGTGGTTCTTTTATCCACGGCGGCGGCCGCGGGGGTGTTTTCGGGCAGGATGCGGGTCCGGATCTACACGGAGGAGGAGAACGAGAAGCTCGGCGGCATACGGAACGAGGTTTACCGCATGATCCTCGACGACTGGTCCGGGTACGCCGTTCTGCCTCAGGACGTGACGGAGGAGCTCCGGAAGCTGCACAGGCCGGACCCCGACCCGAGTGGACGGGCGGATACCCGATCCTCGAAGGAAAGAGCCGACGCCGGGGAGATACTTCTCTTCGAAAGCTGGAACGCCGCGGCACAGTGGCTGGACTGCGGGATGCTCACCCACGGCTGGCCCCTGTCGGAATACATGCCCGACGGCGTCAAGGTCTGGTACAACAACGGCGAGGGGTACCGGGGCATCGAGAATGTCGGGATCCACGGGCAGTTTGCGGCTGGAGACTTCCACTTTTTCCTTGACGCCTGCATCCCCCTGAACGAGGAGGCCGTCGGCATCTACAACGGAGGGCTCGCCACGTACAAGGCGTATGGTTATCCGGAGGTGGTGACGGAGGAGTGGATCAGTCCTCAGGGCTTTGAAACGACGATTGTCACCACATCGGACAACGCCCGCGGCGGATGGATGTCCAATGCGCACTTCATCCTCAACGGCGTGGTGTACAGGATTTCCGTATTCGATCCCGATTTCGACACCGCCGCGGCTCATGTGCGGGAGGTCGTGGAAGGGCTGGCGTGAGGCGGGAGGAGGAGGGATGCGGGGCGCAGCGCTTTTATGAGACTGTTGTATTGCGTCTCAATTTCTCGATTGCGTATCAGGTGCTCCCCCTCATCCGACCCTTCGGGCCACCTTCTCCGCCCAAGGGGGAAGGCTCACTGTGTGCGGCGGAACTTCGTTTATGAAGCAGTTTCCGTGGAGTAATGATCCTGATTGATACTCTGCAGTAACCGCTTTGCAATGATTTTTGCCGCACGATATGTGGCTTCCCCCTGGGCGGGGAAGGCTCACTGTGTGCGGCGGAACTTCGTTTATGAAGCGGTTTCCGTGGAGGTTTTATGACCAAGCCTCTATGGCAGCCGCTTTTCGCCGGTTTCTGCTGCACATACGTGATCGGTCTGTCGCATGAACCGACAGTCTTTTTTTATAAATTTGTTCCGATCCCTTCACAAATCCGGGCCCGGCTCCGTTCTATAACTGAAACGTGATCACGGTTCATCACCCGGAAAGGAGGATTTATGGAAGACGGATTTGATTTCGAGGCGTATCTGGAGGCCGGAGCCGGAAAGCTGATCGGGTACTGCGCCGCCGTGGTGGGTCCCACAGACGCGGAGGACGCCGCTCAGGAGGCTTATCTGCGGCTCTGGCGGAATCTGGACCGCCTGCCGAACACAGCCGCCGCCAACGCTTTTCTGTACAAGACGGCCTTCCGGATCTGCGTTGACCTGCTTCGGGCAAGGAAGCGCTTCCGGGAGCCGGAGAGACCGATCCAGCCCGGCGATTCCCTGTCGGAGCGCATGACGGAGGCCCTTATAAAACTGTCTCCCGCGGACCGGGCCGTGGTCTGGTGCCGCGTGGTGGAGGAGGAGGACTACGGGGAGATCGCCGCGAAGTTCGGGAAAAGCGAGGCATGGGCCAGAAAGCGGTACTCTCTGGCGAGAAAGAGACTGCGGGCGTCACTCGGGTCCGCGGAGGCATACGGAAAGGAGGCGGAGGAGAATGGCGGATTATGATCCTCTGGACGGATATTTGAAGGACACCTTCGCCCGCATGACGGAGGGGACCGATCCCGGCCGGGTTACGGCCTCCGTGCGGGAGAGGATCGGAACGGAGAGGGAAAGGAATCGGGGTGACAGAATGAGACATCACAAAAGGCTGACCGTTCTGCTGGCGGCGGCGGCGGTTTTGATTCTGCTGACCACGGCGGCGGCCGCGGCGGTCATGGCGGTACAGGCGAGGATGAAAATCGAGACGAAGCCTCCGGAGTCGGTGGAATTCCGGGAAGGAAAAGAAGAGGTCATGGTCTATTACGACGTGACGATGGAGGAGCACACCGGGTCCCTGATCCTCTCCGACGAGGTCATGGCCGCCTTTGAAGCCCTCAATCCCCGGGGCGAGAATTCGGAGACGCCCTCCCAGTATATCGAGGAAGGGTCGGTCATCCCCTTCGACAGCTGGCAGGATGCGGCGGACTGGCTGGACTGCGGTCTGCTGGTGAATCCGGAGCTGGGAACCCTGCCCAACAAGAACCATGCGCTGTATGCGGACTATTTCTTCGACGAAGAAAGCCATAACCGCCACGTCAGCATCAGCGGCACCCATTCCTATCCGGACGCAAAGGAAAAGATCCACGTCGATGCCTTTATCCCCCTGAATGACGAAACATGGGAAATCTACAACGGGGGCGTTGCCGTGGTGGTGCACAACAATCCGGAACCGGGTGAAGCGGAGACTGTGTCCGAGACGCTGTTCACTTCGCTGGGGGATGAGGCGGCGCTGATCTTCACGCCCGCGGACAGCGGCTTCTGGTCCATCACCGCGCATTTCACCCATGAGGGCATCATCTACCGGGTCTCCTTCTGGACGGACGACCGGGAAGGAGGGGAAGACGTGATCCGCCGGGTGGTGGAGGGCATGAGGTAAACAAAAAGGGGGCTGTTGCAAAACAGTCTGAAAGTTTTGATCGACCTTTTCCAAAAAGGTCGCAGGGTGTCGGGGCGGCGCCCTGACCCGGACTCCGCAGAGTCCGGAATACCCAG
>CACYWX010000225.1 GCA_902778205.1 uncultured Ruminococcus sp.
ATCCTGCTGCAGCAGCTGGACGGCAACGTCATCGGCCCGAAGATCCTCGGCGACTTCGTGGGGCTCAATCCCCTGTGGATCATCGTGTCCATCACGGTCATGGGCGGCTTCTTCGGGGTCTTCGGCATGTTCTTCGGCGTTCCCACCTTCGCGGTGATCTACGCGGTGGTGAAGGAGCTGACGGAGAAAAAGCTGGCAGAGATCGGAAAGCCCGTGGAGACGACGGACTATTACGACGATCCGGCCTATGAGGAGATCGTCAATCCGGAGCGGAAGGAATCGAAGCTGTCCCGGGTGCCGGAAAAGCTGGAGGACGGCGTGAAAAAGGCCGCGGCCTTCGTGGGAACCCATCTGCCCATGAAGAAGGAGCCGAAGGACAGAAGAAAGAAATAACGGATGGAACCGAAACAGAGCGCGCCCGACACCGGGTACGCTCTGTTTTTTCGCGCTCCGGGGAAGAGGAGAGGTCCCCGGAAAATGTCGCCTCCCATGCGACCATTTGTCCCGCCGGAGGGAGTATAATAGGGTCACAGAGAAAAAAACAACCATCACGGAGGACAAAAGCATGAAAAAGGGACTGACCGAGCTCGTATTCATTCTGGACCGGAGCGGATCCATGGCTCCCCTGGCGGAGGACACCATCGGCGGCTTCAACGCCATGATCGCAAAGCAGAAGAAGGAGGAGGGGGAGTGCCTGGTTTCCACCATCCTGTTCGCCAACGACAGCGCGGTGATCCACGACCGCCTGCCCCTGTCCGAGGTGCCGGAGCTGACGGATCGGGAGTACTACGCCGGAGGATGCACGGCCCTGCTCGACGCGGTGGGAGGAGCCGTGAAGCACATCTCCACCATCCACCGCTACGCCCGGGCCGAGGACGTTCCGGAGAAGACCCTGTTCGTCATCACCACCGACGGCATGGAGAACGCCAGCCACAAATACTCCGGGAAGCAGGTCCGGGAGACGGTGGAGAAGATGAAGAAGGAGCGGGGCTGGGAATTCATCTTCCTGGCGGCCAACATCGACGCGGCGGAGGCGGCCTCCCACATCGGCATCTCCCCGGACCGGGCCATGAACTACACGGCGGACAAGCAGGAGACCGGACGCCTCTACCGCCGGATCGGACGCACCGTACAGGCCGCCCGCGCCTGCGCTCCCGCCGCCGAAATGACCGCCGCCCTGAAGGATGACATCGAGTGAGGGCTTTGGCTTTCGCCGCACATCATAAAGGCTTCCACCCTCAGCGGGTTATGGTGACGGATGAGGGGGAGCTGACAGGGTTCGATCAGTGTACCGCAACGCATTCGAGCGATAGAAAACCATGCGTTCCCCCTCATCCGACCCTTCGGGCCACCTTCCCCTCCAGGGGGGGAAGGCTGACGGCGTGAGGCGGAAATTCGTCATAAAGCGGTTTCCGCGTCGTTTTTGATGACCGAACCTCTATGGCAGCCGCTTTGCTCCGGGTTTCGCCGCACATGAAAGAACGGTCTGGCGCATGAGCTTCTGAAAATGGAGACATGCGACAGACCCTTTTTGCTTCCTTACGCCCCCAGCTGCTTCTGATCGAAGGCGTAAAGGGCTTCGTTGATTTCGTAGAGATTGTAGTTTCCCCGCTCGATGAAATAGCGGATGATGACGTCGAAGGGAGACGAGGGGGAGAGGGCGTATCCGGCCTTCAGAAGGAGCTCCTCCGTCTCGGGCAGGGACAGCTCCAGGGCGACGGCAAAGGCGATGGCGGTGGCCTTCCCGGGCCGGTAGTGCGGATCGCTCCGGATCTTGGAGAACAGCTTCCGGTCCACGTTGGCGCGTCGGTAGCACTCCGAGTCCTTCATGCCGCGCTCGTCGATCTTCCGCAGAAGCATCTCCGAAAAGCTCTCGTCGATCATGGACAGAGCCTCCTCCAGGGAGATGGAGGGAGGAGCCGCCATGTCCGCGGAGGGAAGCGCCTCGCTCAGAGGGAACCCCTCCGCGCGCCGACCGGCTTCCGGAACCGAATCCCACTCCGGTTCCACAGCGGCGGTGTGTGCGGTCCGAGCGGTTTTCCGGCCCGGTATGCGGAAAATGCCCTTCCGTTCCGCGCCTCCGGACTCCTCCTTTCGGGCGGGACCCGCGGACGCCGCCTTCTGAGCCTGGACCGGAGGCTTCGGCGCGGCGTTCGCGGCATACCGGAACGACGGCAAGCCCTCCAGCACCCGGTACAGCTCCCCGTATTCCCGCCGCAGGGCCGCGGGCGGATCGTACAGGGCCAGCCTCACGTCCATGTCCTCATACCCGGACCCGAGAAACGCCTCGATCTCCTTCTCCGCGATCCGCAGAGCCTCCCGGCGCGGGTATCCGTAGGCTCCCGCCGAGATCAGCGGGAAGACCACGGAGGCACATCCCGATTCCGCGGCGATCCGGAGGGAATTTCGGTAGCAGGACGCCAGGATCTCCGCCTCTCCATGTCCGCCGCCCTCCCAGATCGGGCCCACGGTGTGGATCACAAAGGAGGCGTTCAGAGCGTAGGCCGCGGTGCGCTTCGCCTCTCCGGGAAGGCATCCCCCGAGCCCGGCGCATTCCTCCCGCAGTCCCGGACCGGCCGCCCGGTGAATGGCCCCGTCCACACCGCCTCCTCCCAGAAGGGAAGGATTCGCGGCGTTGACGATGGCGTCGGCGGTCATGGCGGTGATGTCTCCGTGAACAAGCGTGAAGGGCATCTCAAAGCTCCTTTCCGTATACGGTTCGGTATTGTGCGGTATGGCGCAGGATCGGGCGGCGGGGCAGGGGCTTGTTTTCATCCCCCACAAGGAAGAGGTAAACCGCGCGATGAACCTTCCCGTCCTTTGCCGCCTCGCAGACCACGGTGAAGCTCTCCCCATCCGGAACCGTGAACCGGACGGCGTTTCCTTCAAAGGAGACCGGAATCCGGAGTCCGCCGTTGTCCGCGTCCGGAAGCAGGGAATACCCGTCCCCGTATGCCGCGACGGACACGGAATCCGCGCCTGTGGAACGATCGTCGCAGAGGAAGACGCGGCCCTCGAAGACCTCCCCGGCATCCCAGACCAGCCTGTCATAGCGGAGCGTCGCACGGAGGGGATCCTCGGCGTCCCGGTAGAAGTACAGGGCCAGCTTCGGCTCCCCGTAGTAATCCGCCATGGAGGTGCAGGACACGTTGGGCCAGGGCTCGTTCAACTGCCAGACGATGGCGCCGACGCTCTCCTGGACCGGATCGGGCGACAGAGGGCCGGGAGCAAGTCTCACGGGAGAGGAGGTCTTCGCGCGGCGGCGGTGGGCCTCCAGAGCGTAGCGGATCCCCTCGGCCTGCAGATACTGGCTGAGGGCGCAGAGCTCGTCCAGGTCCCCGATCTCGCCAAACAGGGGACGCTCCCGGTACGCATAGGTGTCCCACCATTCCCCGTGGTGCCGCCAGACCGGGTCCGCGCCCATGTCGGTCACCCGCTGATGCTCCGGGGACAGCACCGACCGGACCGCCGCGGGATTGGACATGCCGTCCGCACCGAACTCGCTGTGCAGCAGGATTGTGGAGCGGTTGTAGAGCTCGTACTGGCCCCGGATCCCCTCGTATTTCCAGGGGCCGTGGATGTCCTGATTCCTCTCGGGGCGGTCCGGATCGAACCACTCCGTGGGACCGGAGGCGGAGGTGGGCAGCATCAGCACGTCCGGCGCCAGCTCCCGGCAGATCTCCCGGAGCAGGGCGATGTTTTCGTCCTCATAGGTGGAGGGGATCCCGCGTTCGTCCATCAGCTCGTTGCCGCCGCTGAGATAGGTCAGGGAGACGTGGTTGCGCTTCACCGGCAGGACGGCGCGTGCGGTCTTTTCCAGCAGGTCCAGAAATTCCGGCCGCTTCGAGGGGATGTTGTCGATGCCGGAGGAGGACTGGATGAACTCCTGCCAGATCATGAGGCCGTACCGGTCGCAGAGCTCGTAGAAATCCTCGCTCTCGATGACGCCGCCGCCCCAGACCCGGATCAGGTTCACCCGCGCCCGCTTCGCCATGGACAGGAATTTGTCCAGCCGCTCCCGGGTGACCGTGCCGAGCATGTGGTCTAGAGGCACCATGTTGACGCCCTTGAGATAGACCGGCACGCCGTTTATGACGGGGATATAGGGGAGCACGTCCGGATCTGCGCAGCCCGGTTTTCTGTATTCCAGGGTCCGCAGACCCACGGGAAGGACCCGCTCGTCGTCCGCGGTTTTGAGGGTGAGATCGTACAGGGGCTGATCCCCGTATCCGTTGGGATACCACAGCTTTGGCTCCGGCACCGTCAGGGTCAGCTCCCCGGTATCCGTTTCCCCCTCCGCCACAGCCACACCTTCATAGGACAGGACCGCGCGAAAGACGGCGTTTCCGGCGGACACCGTCAGAATCCCGTCCCCGCGGTACCGGACCGACACATCGCGGACCGGATCGGCGCAGATCTCCAGATAAGCCTCCCCGTCCAGCCCGAGGTCCACGAGCCGGGTGCCGAAGTCCCACTTGTAACCGAATCGGGCCTTCTGGGTCCAGGTGCGGCTGGTGAATCCGATCTGCCCCATTTCGTCCGGCGCGCTCTCCAGCACTACCGTCAGGGTGTTCTCCCCCTCTCTGAGCCACTCCGTCACGTCCGCGACGCAGGGGCGGTACATGCCGGTGTGCTCCGCCAGCTTTTTGTCGTTGAGGTACACGTGGGCGTGGTAGTCGATGCCGGAGAGGATGAGACGGACGGGCTTCCCCTCCGTGTCCGGCTTCGGGAAGGAGGTCATGTAACTCCAGAACCGGTTGGCCACCCATTCCGTCAGCAGGGAATTGCGCTCGAAATAGGGATCGGGGATCAGGCCGGCCCGGAGCAGATCGTCGTACACACTGCCGGGGACCCTCGCGGGGATCCGGGGCGTGACGGCGGAGAATTTCGCTCCGGTCTCCACGGACGCCCCCTGCATGACGGTCCAGGGCCAGGATCCTGCCACGGTCCAGTCGGTAAGCGGAATCTTCATGCTCTTTCTCCTTCCTTATCACCATGCTTTTCCAGCTTTGCGAACAGCCATCCCGGCGCGTCGGGGATCCGGATGTCAGCCGTCCCATGCGCCGTGGAAATCTCCGTCCCGGGAGAGGAGGCCAGGATGCGGACCCCGATCTCCTCCGGCTTGCAGAGGGGCAGGGAAACCCGGTCGGACTCCGTGAATTCCCGCAGAAGGATCAGATAGTCCCCGTCCTCCGCCGTCACCCGGAAGCCCGTGAAGGACCTCCCGTCCGGCTCCTCTCCCACGGGAAGAACGTTTCCCCGGTACAGCGCGTCCCGGTGCTGCCTCCAGATCCGGATCAGACCCGAAATCCGTTCCGCGTCCTCCGCCGGAAGATGGCAGACCTCCATCCACACCAGGGGATTGGAGACCATGACGGAGCAGAAGAGCCACTCCGGAGGATACCTGCCCGGCGCGAAGGGATCGTCCCCGTACCGCTCCCCGTTCCGCCGGACGTTCAGCAGCTCGAACTGGAATTTCCGGGCCGGCAGGTACCGGGAGAGGGCGCGGAGATTTCTCAGGGTGTTCTTCGGATAGTAATTGCCCCAGTCGGTGTAGCGGTTCTCCACAAAGAGCGTGCCCCTCTCCTTCTCCGGCAGGTATCCCAGACGGTTCTGGGCCGTGATGTCCAGATTGTAGCGGATCTCCCCGCCGGACTCCTCCGTCAGGGTCCGGAGCAGTCTGCGGAAGCGGGTCTCGGCCAGCTTTGTGCAGAGATTCACCCC
>CACYWX010000226.1 GCA_902778205.1 uncultured Ruminococcus sp.
CAGACTCTATTGGAAAGCAGAAGGAGGATATTTTGAATTTTCTCTCGGTTTTATGCAGCTTCGGAGGCCAGATCTGGCTCGAATTATATTATAGCAGGATGTAAGCAATTGCAGTCTTTGCCTTATCTTCAGAAGGGAATCCTGCGCCGGTCTTGCCGGAGTCCCTGTTCCCGGGCCTGCCTTGACAGCCCCCGGACGGTATGATTTAATACTGCCGACCTGTTGAGATGCGGTCAAAATCCGGCATGGGGAGAGCATTCCATGGACATCGAATATCTGCTTATCCTGCAAAATCTCCGCAACGCGCTCGGAGGGAGCCTCGACGAATTCTTCAATGCGATCAGTAAAGTGTCCGTCGGTATCATGATGCTCCTGCCCTGCGTGGTATTCTGGAGCACGGACAAGAAATGGGGCTGCCGTTTCCTTGTGGCGCGCTGGGCCGGAGAGGTCGTGAACGGACTTCTGAAGCTGACTGTCTGCGCCTATCATCCCTGGATCCGCTCCCCCTGATCGAACCGGCGGGAGATTCCAAAGTCGCCGCGACAGGGTATTCCTTCCCGAGTGGTCATACCATGTGCGCCGTCGCGACTTACGGAACGGCCTCCGTCTGGCAGTATCGGAAGAGAAGGTGGATCAGCGTTGTCTGCGCGGTGATGATTCTTCTGACGATGTTCTCCCGTAATTTTCTCGGTGTCCATACTCCGAGGACGTCCTTGTCGGCTTCCTTGAGACGGCGCTCCTGATCCTGATCATGCTTCCGGCTGCGAAGCACATTGAGGGGAATACACGGAGGTCCGATCTGATCGGCGCGATCGGCATCGGCCTGATTGCCGTTTCGCTGGCATACATCCTTTTGAAACCCTATCCCATGGATTATGTGGATGGAAAACTCCTCGTCGATCCCGTGAAGATGATGAAGGACACCTTCAACGGCTGCGGCGGGCTTCTTGGTCTGATCGTCGGCGGATTCATCGATCGGCACTATATTCACTACGAGATTCCCGTCGGTCATGCCTGCCTTCCGATTCTGACAGCCGTCGGTGCGGGTATCGTCTATGCGTGGACGGAGTATTTTGAAGGCGCGACCGTCGTGCTTCTTTTCGGACGCAACTGGGGAAGCTTTGCGGGCGGCTTCATCACGGTCATGTTTGTTACGGTGATTTATCCGCTTGTAATCCGGAAATACTGCGGGGCGGAGAAGGCCTGAGGACGGCGTATCGCGGCATACGGGAGCGCTTTGAGCGGAACACACCACGGCCCGGATCGGCGAGGGGCGGGAATACGACGGCGTCCGGATGCTCGAAAACGGCAATATCCTCTTCTCCCGCCGGTCCCCGTCCGGTATGGTCTCCCCGTAGAAGGAGCCGCTCCGGCGGATCGACTGCGGGCGGTACAGTCAAAGCGCGATAGACGAAAAAAACAAGGACTTCCGTAAATTCCCGACATTACCATGCGGGAGATCCGGAAGTCCTTTTTCAGGATGGAAGTGTTCAGAAACCGGCAAAAAGGGTGCCTCAGTGATAGGTCCGCTCAGCCCTCCAGGCGTCGAGCATGGCCCGGATATGCTCCTGGGGCAGGGTGGCGGGGAGGTTGTGGACGCCCGCGAAAAGGAATCCGTCCCACGCCGAGGAGCATATGCAGGCTGTCGTGGGCCATGATGTGCAGGCCCTCCGTCTCGCAGCCGCCGAGACCGTTGGGGATGCGCGGTCGGGGAGTTGATGGGCCAACACGGCACGCACGCGTTCTCTGGATGTCATTTTCATACCTCACTATGGGTTTCTGCCCTTATGATAGCATAGGTCGGCGGCAATGTCAAGCGGGAAATCCGACGGGAATCGACGGATTCTTCTGCCGGACATGCGGGCTGAAAAATCCGGCTCTGCAGGCCCGGGGCAGGAATTTTCCACAGTTCACAAAAACTTTACACTCCTCCTTCTTGACTGTCCCCCTGGAGGACGGTTTATAATGAAATCAATCAAATCCGTGTGAGGTACGTATGCGAATCAGCGATGTGGAGAAGCAGACCGGTCTGACCCGCAAGACGATCCGGTTCTACGAGGCGAAGGGACTGCTCACCGTCGGGCGGTCCGACAAATCATACCGGGACTACGACGAGGCGGTCGTGGCGGAGCTGCGGCGAATCGTGATCCTGCGCAAGGCCGGGATCTCCCTCTCAGACGTCCAGCTCTGGCAGAGCGAGGTCATCACATGGCCCGAGATGATCCACAAGCGGCTTCATGAGCTGCGCGACGCCGCGGATGAAGCGTCCGAACAGACCGATCTCTGCCGCGCCCTGCTGGACCGTGGTTTGGATCACGCGGTCAGCCATCACTTCGATGAGCCCTTCACCGAGACGATCCCGACGGCGGAGCCCGATAAGCCTTCCGATCTTTGCGCCGGGATCGACATCGGCACCACCACCATCAGCGCGGTCGTTCTGTCGAAAGAAACTCTGCGCGCCGAGGCGACCTACACCTTCAACGCCAACGCCTCCCTCGACGGGAACGAACCGTGGGAAAAGACGCAGGACGCCCGGCTCATTCTCGAGCGCGTCAGACGCCTCCTCGACTTCCTTCTCGAACGGTTCCCCTCCGTCCGGTCCATCGGCTTTTCCGGGCAGATGCACGGGATTTTGTATCTGGACGCAGAGGGAGAAGCTCTCTCCCCGCTCTATACATGGCAGGACGGACGGGCGGGTCTCGGTTCCCCCAGCGTCTGCGAACGGATCGAGGAGCGGACCGGATATCACCTCTCGCCCGGCTACGGCATCGCCACCCATGTCTATAACCGGGAAAACGGTCTTGTCCCGGAGGACGCCGTCATGCTCTCGACCGTGATGGACTACGTCGCGGCCTCCCTCTGCGGACTCGCCCGGCCCGTATCCCACGCCTCGAACGCCGCGAGCCTCGGCCTGTACCGTGCAGACCGGAACGATTTTGACCGGGACGCGCTGGATCGGCTGGGGATCGGGATGGATTTCCTGCCGCCCGTCGTCGATACGCCCTCCGTGATCGGCACTTACCGCGGGATCCCCGTCTCCGTCCCCATCGGCGACAATCAGGCGAGCTTTCTCGGCGCGGTCCGCGATCCGGAAACCTCCGCGCTGGCGAATTTCGGAACGGGCAGCCAGATTTCCGTTCTGCTCCGTCCGGGGGAGGAAAACAGTCCGGAGCTTCGGCTGAGTCCGTCGGTGGAGGTGCGTCCCATGGGCGGCGGCTGGTCGCTTGCCTGCGGATCGGCGCTCTGCGGCGGGCGGGCTTACGCAATGCTGGAACGCTTTTTCCGCAGCTATCTCGACGCCTGCGGCATTCCGGCGGGTGAACAGTACGAGGTGATGAACCGGCTCGCGCTGGAAGGCCTCCGCAAATCCCCCCTCTCCGTTGTCACATCCTTTTGCGGGACCCGTGAGGATCCCGGCGCGCTTGGATGGATCGGCGGCATTTCCGAGGACGGCTTCACGCCGGAGGCGCTGACTGCCGGATTTGTGCGCGGGATGGCGGGCGAGCTGGCGGAGCTCTGGCATCGGATCCCGCACGGAGAAATCCGCACCCTCGTGGTCTCCGGCAACGCCGCGCGGAAGAATCCCGCCCTGAGAGAGGCGCTCGGCGAGGCGTTCGGGCTGGAGATCGTCCTCCCGGACAGCATGGAGGAAGCGGCCTGCGGCGCGGCGATTTTCTCCGCCCGTGCTTCCGCGCAGATTCCGGACAGCGTCGAAGCAAACGATGAACCCGAACAGCATCCCTGAAAAGGAGGATCAGCATGAAACTGCTTCGTTTTACCGCGCCCCTGACCGCCGCTGTCGCCGACACAAAAAGGCAGACCGCCCTGACCGTCGAATCCCGCGCCGGGGAATCGGGCTATGCCGTCCGCGTCCGGGTCTTCTCGGACTATGCCGCGGAGCCTCTGACCCTCGCGGCGTCCGATCTGCCCGAAGGAACCTCCCTCGCCCTTCTCGTCCTTCCGTGGAGGATCGAGCTCTGGGCAAACGGGCATCTGTGTGACGAGGAATGGCCCTGCGGGACGCTCTTTCTCACGGACGTGCCGGACGCGGTGTGGACTGACGCCGGGATTCTGTCATCGTCCGATCCGAACGATGACGACCGGGCGAATCACCCCCTCCGCGCGCCGGATTTCAAAACGGACTGCGGGATTTCGGCAAACGACGCCCCGGAGCGGATCATCGGACAATTGCTCTCTCAAAACGGGGAGAACCCGGCTGAGGGATGGAAGCCCTCCGATCCCGGCGTTTTCGCGGGCGACTGCATGCCCTATATGGACACGGATCCCGACGGCGTCGAACGGTATCATGTCCTCTACCTCAAAGACCGCCGCCATCATCGGAGCAAATGGCACAAGGGCGCGCATCAGTGGGCCCACATGTCCACCCGGGATTTCAAAAACTGGGACCTCCATCCGCTGGCCGTGTCCATCGACGATCCGGAGGAGGGCTCCATCTGCACGGGCTCGTGGCTCAAAACGGCGGACGGGACGCATTATCTTTACTACACCGTCCGGCAGATCGACGCCTCTCCCGCGCCTATCCTGCGCTCCGTGTCGGAGGACGGGTACGTCTTCCGCCGCGATCCGGAGTTCCGCATCGAGCTCTCCGACCGCTATCACGGCCCCAGCGCCAGGGACCCGAAGATCGTTCGGTCTATAGACCGGGCGGAGGACGGCCGGTTCCACATGTTCGTCACGACTTCCCTCATGACCGGAGAATTCGCCGGACGCGGATGCCTGGCGCACCTGATCTCTCAGGACGGGAAGACGTGGGAGGAGACGGAGCCGATCTATGTCTCGCCGGACGGGGATCAGCCGGAATGCTCGGACTACTTCGCGCTGAATGGGTGGTATTATCTCATTTTCAGCCACCGCGGACGGGGACAGTACCGGATCTCCAGAAAGCCCTTCTCGGACTGGCGGATGCCGGAGAACCCGGACATTCCCTGCGAGAGCGTGCCGAAGATGGCCCTCTGGAACGGGCGGATCCTCTTCACGGGCTTCCATCGGATCGAGGGCTACGCGGGGACCCTGACCTTCACGGAAGCATGGCAGAACCCGGACGGACCGCTCAGGTTCTGAGCCGCTCAGGTTCTGAGCCGCTCAACCTTTGAGCCGCTCAACCTTTGAGCCGCTCAAACACATCATCCTCTTTTGCGAAAACCGGAGGATTCGATCATGAAAAAAGCATCCCCGCGGCACCCCGTCACGGGGATGAACCATATGACGGAGGAGACCCCCTATGAAAACCTACATGTTCTGCAACGCGCACCTCGATCCCGTCTGGCTCTGGCAGTGGGAAAGCGGCATGAGCGAGGCGATCTCGACCTTCCGGTCCGCGTCTAAAATGATCGACGACTACCCGGATTTCATTTTCAACCACAACGAATCCCTCCTCTACGAATGGGTGGAGGAGCACGAGCCCGCCTTGTTCCGAAAAATCCGGGAGCAGGTGAAGTCCGGGCGGTGGAAGATCGTCGGCGGGTGGTTCCTCCAGCCGGACTGCAACATCCCCGCAGGCGAATCGATCCTGCGGCAGATTCTCCGGGGCCGGATCTATTTCTACGACAAATTCGGCGAGGTCCCGGTGACGGCGGTGAACGTCGACTCCTTCGGACACGCGCAGGGGCTGGTACAGGTGCTCGAAAAGTGCGGATACAGGCATTATGTCAACATCCGCCCCGGCCGCGGAAACTACGAGTTCGACTCCGAGGACTTC
>CACYWX010000227.1 GCA_902778205.1 uncultured Ruminococcus sp.
AGAAATGCGACAGGGAAATCAAGCATTATGTCATCTCCATGCTCGACTCACAGAAAAATTTCATGAATCTCCCATGCAAAGTCAGGGATATGATGATCATGGAGGACGTTTCGAATTCCAATATGTTTGACTTCGAGAGGTATCTACGGTCAGAAAAAGACGATGAGATCATTGAACATATGTTGAAAACACACCAAGTTAGGGACAAGCTGAGTGAACTTGGCATCAAGTACATCAACTCGCTCCTCCTTTATGGACCACCTGGATGTGGAAAGACATTGATGGGGCGATACATCGCTCATAAGCTCGGACTTCCTTTTGCGTACATTTCCTTTGGCAGTCTGATCGATTCCCTTCTCGGACAGACGGGCAAAAATATCGAAACGATTTTCAGAACCATACGGGAAATTTCCTGTGTCCTCATGCTGGACGAGATTGATGCCATTGGATTGATGCGGGACTAATCGACGGCGAAAAGGACGCGGATGGGAACTATACCTACAAGGGTGCGTATATCACTGGCTTGGAGAAGAAACGCGACGACTATGCGGCGGATGTAACAGCGGCTTATGATACCACTAAGGGCGGAAAAACGCAGGCTCAGTGGCAAGCCGACTACAATGAGTATAAGGCTTCGTATGACTCCTATATTGCAAACAGGGATAAATATGCCAACTATGACAGCCTTTCCCAGGAAGAGCGTGAGACGCTGGACAAGGACAATCCTGGTGGTTATGAGAATTATAAGCGTTTCTCCGCGCAGAAGGCTGCGTATGATTCCTACCTTGCCAACAAGGAGCGCTTCGACAATCTTTCGCAGAGCGAACGTGAGACGCTGGAGAAGAACGGCGGCCGGGGGTTTGTCTGCGGATTCGCAGGACCTCTGCGGCGGGAGGAGAACGGGCGGGGCTACTTCGCCGGTATCGGGATCCATTCGGACTACCGGTCACGGGGGCTGGGATCCTGCCTGTTCGCCGCTCTTTGCCGGGGACTGAAATCCGTCGGCGCGGACTACATGACCCTCTTCACCGGAACGGACGGCACGGCGTCGCGCATCTATGAAAAGGCCGGATTCACCCCCGCCGCCCGGTTCTCCGCCATGGAGAAGACGCTGTATTGAAGCTGCGTCCGCTCACTTTCCGGCTTATACTAATCTCATTCTAAAAGGGAAAACGCGGCTTCTTGAAAGGAAGCCCCAGGCATGAATGCCTGGCAAGAACTTTATAAATACACTGGTGCAGCATTTCGTGCAGCACGGGGTAACGTGCAGTGCACTTTTTCTGACTTTGTTTTTTGCACATCTTTGACAGATTGTCATTTTTAGGTTGAGAACAGCATTACATTGATCCTGGATGCCCGAACATATCCTGAGGAAACAGAACAGACGCGGACCGCATTCCGATCCGCGCCTGTTTTTTTGGTTCTGTTATATGGGTTCTCAGGGGAGCTGACGTCCCAGATTGGCGATGCGGTCCGTGGCGTCCCGGAGATTCCGTATGGCCTCGTTCAGACCGTCGAAGTCGATGCCGTTCAGCTTGTCGACGGCCTCGGCCAGATCCTGCGCGTTGTCATTCGCCAGGGATCCCACCGCGCCGACCGCCTCCTCCGCCGAGTTGACCAGGGTCTGCACGCTGTCCAGCGCGGTCTGTGCCTGATCCACGATGCCGAGGATCCGGGGTGCCAGCAGGACTCCCGCTGCAAGGAGCGCCAGCAGGGTGACGATCAGCAGAATATGCGCGAAGGCCGTGATCCCCGCCCGGCGGCACGTCTTCTTCTGGACCTTCAGCACCTCGGCCAGCAGCTCCTCCGCGCTCCGCCCGCCCGCCGTGTATCCGTTGTTCATAGTCAATTCCGTCCTTTCCGTCGATCCGGTCCTTTACATGGACCACCGGACCAGCTCCCATTTCGTCACGATCCGATCCGCGTCCAGCGTCACCACCAGGACTTCCATGTCGCTGTAATTCACCGCGCCCAGTCCGTAAACCAGCGTGTCCTCAGTGTCGTAACGGACGGCCCCGGTGAAATCAGGATCCGCCGAGGTCTCGGGACCCAGCAGCCGGAGCACGTCCGCTTCCGTCCAGCCCACCAGGTCGTAGTCCCGCATCAGGGAGCGTACCATAGCCTGCCGCCCCGTCTGATCCGCCGCGATCCAGTCCTCCGAGGAGAACGGAGTCCCGCCGCATCCGGAGAGGAGGAGCAGGGCCAGAAGCGCCGCCGCGGTCCGTTTCACACCGATCTTCATGGCTTACTGTCCTTTCTTCACGCTGTAGGCCTGCCGGACGCCGTTCTCCTCTCCGCCCGCAATCTCCATGGAGATCCGGTCTCCGGCCTCCAGGAAGAGCAGATCCTCGGAGAACGCGGTACGGAAGATGCCCGCGTCCGTCTTGAGGTAGACCACCGTCTCGCCGTTCACGACCACGTAGACGATCTCGTTCAGAACGGTTTCCTGACTTTCTCCGGCAAGGGCGGTGTCGATCCGCGTCCCGTTCTGGGCCAACGCGGCCTTGTAAAGACGGAAGACCTCGTCCTGGGTCGTGCTCGTCACCACGATGTTGTAGTTCTTCACGTTGACCATGGAGTACATCTTGACGATTCCGGAGGCGTCCTTCAGCACCATGATGTACGTCGCTTCGCCGCCCACGTTGATGAGGGAGGGGAAGGAGGCGCGGTAGCCGTACTGCTGGACCGAGCCCTCCGCCGCGCTCATGGCCGAATACTCCTCCGCGCCCGCCACGGAGAAGAATTTGTACTCACCCGTCCGGCTGTTGGCCAGGATGAAGCCCACGTTGGCCTCGTCGCTGGCGGTGGAGGTGACGCCCGTGAAGATGTAGACGTCGTTGCCGATGATCTTGTAGCCGAAGTCGTCCGTGGTCACCACGCAGTTGACCTGGGAGAAGGCGGAGTTGAGGTAGCCGCCCCGGAGCATGCCGTACCAGTCGTACTTGCGGCAAATGAGGTCCCCGTAGTACACGATGTCGATCCAGTCCGGGCTGTCGGCGGGGGCGTAGATGGCACATTCGCCGGTCACCGCGTCCAGGGTCACCACCTTATCCACGTCCATGGCTCCGAAGAGTCCCGCGTTGGGCTTCATGGTGGAGGCCACCCAGTAGGGATGTCCCGCGTCGTCCACCTCGAAGCAAACGGAGCCGAAGATGGCCGTGGGATACGCGAACCGGAGCGCCCGGGTCAGGTTCTTCGAGAAGTAGGCGGAGGGGCTGTAGCGGATGTAGTCCCCGGTCAGCCGGACGAATTCCGCCTCGAACTTCACGGTGTCCACCTTGACGTAGCCCGGGATGCCCGCCTGACGGTTCTTCACCCATTTGAAGAAGGACTCGTATTCCAGCGGCGCCACCTTGTAGGGATGGGATTCCCCGGCGGCGTTCTGCATGGCGATCTGCGTATAATTGTAGGATACCTGATACTGGCTCACCAGGTCGGACAGGGTGCCCAGGGTCCGCGCGCCGATGATGCGGGCCGACGCCGTGTCCATGAGGGCGATGTCGGTGACGTATTCCGTCTCGGCGATGCCGGAGGAAAAGTCCTCCTCCTCCACCGTGATGAGGGAGGAATAGGTCTTGGCCCGGAACATCCGGGATCCGGCGATGCTTCCGACAATCAGGAAAGCGACGACGGCCAGCCCGAGGATCCCCATGATCTTCGGGAATTTCGTCTTCGCACCGTCCATGGAGGTCTGGAAGTCGATGGCCCCGGAGGGGAAGCGCACCGTCTCCGTGAACATCTTCCCGGTGATGGTCCCGATGACGAAATACGACGCCGTCACCACGATGCCAAGGAAGATCACGAAGGTCCAGAACCCGCCGGAGTGGATGTTCATGGGGGGCAGGGTCACGTAATACACGATGCCGATCAGAACGAGGACCGCGGCCAGATAGAGAATCACCGGCAGGGCCCGGCCGTTCTTCTTCGCGGCTCTTTTCTTCTGACGAAGCGTTTCTTTGTTCATGAAGATCTCCTTTCTCAGTCAGACGGTTCGTTTTTGCTTCACTTCCTGAAGGTATCATAGCATGAACCCCGGCCCCTGTCAAGGGAGGGGCGATTAAAGTTTGATGAGAGCCCGACAAAAAGACCGGGACCTCCCGCCGCCCTTGTCTGCAAGGCGGTCAGGAGAGTCCCGGGGTCCTTAGAAAATTCGATTATTTCGAACTATGGATTATTTTTGTTATGGTTGCCTTTGGCAAGTTTACAAATATGATTGCCTTCGGCAGGTGATGAGCATTTTCGGCAAGCCGGGAAAACGAGCGTCAGCGCTCATAACGCGGCGCAGCCGTTCTTCACTGTAAACGCGCGCAGCGTTTATCACTCCTTTACGCTTCCCCGTCCATTCCCAGCTTCTTCCGCAGGTACTGCCCGGTGTAGGACTGCGGGATCTCCGCGACCTCCTCGGGTGTGCCTTCCGCGATGACCGTGCCGCCGGCGTCACCGCCCTCGGGACCCATGTCGATGATCCAGTCGGCGCACTTGATGAGGTCCAGATTGTGCTCGATCACCACCACCGTGTTGCCGGCGTCCACCAGCTGCTGGAGAATGGCGATGAGCAGCTCCACGTCCGCCGTGTGCAGTCCAGTGGTGGGCTCGTCCAGCACGTAGAGGGTCCGGCCGGTGGAGCGCTTGGACAGCTCCGTGGCCAGCTTCACCCGCTGGGCCTCGCCGCCGGAAAGCTGGGTGGAGGCCTGGCCGATCTTGATGTATCCGAGTCCAACGTCGCAGAGCAGCTTCAGTCGGTTTCCGATCCGGGGGATGTCCCGGAAGAACTCCACGCCCTCGTCCGCCGTCATGTCCAGCACGTCGGCGATGGACTTGTCCTTGTACTTGACCTCCAGCGTCTCCCGGTTGTACCGCTTGCCGTGGCACACGTCGCAGGTGACATACACGTCGGGGAGGAAGTGCATCTCGATCTTTTTCACGCCGTCCCCTTCGCAGGCCTCGCACCGTCCGCCCTTCACGTTGAAGGAGAACCGGCCGCCGGTGTAGCCCCGCATTTTGGCGCCGGTGGTCTGGGCGTACAGGTTCCGGATGTCCGTAAACAGTCCCGTGTAGGTGGCGGGATTGGACCGGGGCGTCCGTCCGATGGGGGACTGGTCGATGGCAATGATCTTGTCCAGTGCCTCCGCTCCCTCGATCCGGTCGTGATCCCCGGGGAATGTCGCCGCCCGGTTCAGGGTGTGGGCCAGGGACCGGTACAGGATCGAATTGATGAGGGAGGACTTGCCGGAGCCGGAGACCCCCGTCACGCAGACGAAGCACCCCAGGGGGATCTCCACGTCGATGTTTTTCAGGTTGTTCTCCCGCGCTCCCACGATCCGGAGCTTTTTTCCGTTTCCCTCCCGCCGGACGGAGGGCACCGCCACGGACCGCCGCCCGGAGAGATAATCCCCCGTGACGGATTCCCGGCATTGTGCCACCTCCTCCGGCGTGCCGCAGGCGACGACCTCACCGCCGTGGATGCCCGCCCGGGGACCGATGTCGATGATGTAGTCCGCGGCCAGCATGGTTTCCTCGTCGTGTTCCACCACGATGACGGAGTTTCCCAGGTCCCTGAGGCTCTTCAGGGTGGCGATGAGCTTGCCGTTGTCCCGCTGGTGCAGGCCGATGGAGGGCTCGTCGAGAATGTACAGCACCCCCGCCAGGGAGGAGCCGATCTGGGTGGCCAGCCGGATCCGCTGAGCCTCGCCGCCGGAGAGGGTCGCCGATTTCCGGGCCAGGGACAGGTATTCCAGTCCCACGGACTGCAGAAAGCCCAGCCGGGATTTCAGCTCCTTCAGAATGTCCCGGGCGATCTGCATCTCCATGTCGTTGAAGGTCAGGGACTTCGTGAAGGCCAGGGAGTCCGTCACGGACATCATGCAGAACTCGTGGATGTTCTTCCCGCCCACCGTCACCGCCAGGGCCTCGTGGTTCAGCTTGGCCCCGTGGCATTCCGGGCAGTCCCGGTCCGTCAGAAACTGCTCGTAGTAGTCGGCCTCCCATCCGCCCGGTCTGGCCCGCTCCTCGATCATATGGACGATGCCGTCGAAGGTGGTGGTCACGTGGTTCACCCGGTTTCCGAAGGTCCGGTCCACGGTGAATTGATCCGGAGAACCGTAGAGGAGCACGTCCCGGGCCGCCTTGGGGTAATCCCGGATGGGCATGTCCAGATCCGCGCCGTATTTCTCGATGGCGGCCTTCACCAGGGGGCCGTTCCAGGAGGCCTCCTCAAGGGTCTTGAAGCCGTTGACCTGAATGGCGCCCTCCTTCAGGGACAGGGAGTCGTCCGGGATGATCTTCCGCGGATCCACGGAGCGCAGAACGCCCAGTCCCGAGCAGGTGGGGCAGGCTCCGAAGGGATTGTTGAAGGAGAACATCCGCGGCTCCAGCTCCGGGAAGGAGATCCCGTGCTCCGGGCAGGCGTAGTTGGTGGAGAACTCGAATTCCCGCGGCTCCTCATCTCCCCGGGGAACCGTCACCGCCAGAAGGGACCCGTCGGATTCACGGAGCGCCGTCTCCACGGAGTCCGTCAGCCGGGTTCTCAGATCGGGCTTCATCACCAGCCGGTCCACCACCAGCTCGACGGTGTGGCGGATATTCTTGTCCAGCGGGATGTCCTCGGACAGATCGTACAGGGAGCCGTCCACCCGGGCCCGCACGAAGCCGCGCTTTCTGGCGTCGGAGAAGATCTTCTCGTGACGGCCCTTCTTGCCCCGCACCACCGGGGAGAGCACCATGAACCGTGTTCCCTCGGGCAGAGCCATGAGGCTGTCGAGGATCGTGTCCACGGAGGTCTGCCGGATCTCGCGGCCGCACACGGGACAGTGGGGCACTCCCAGCCGGGCGTACAGAAGGCGCAGATAGTCGTAGATCTCCGTCACCGTGCCCACCGTAGAGCGTGGGTTCTTGGAGGTGGTCTTCTGGTCGATGGAGATGGCCGGGGA
>CACYWX010000228.1 GCA_902778205.1 uncultured Ruminococcus sp.
TGAGCGATCAGGAAGGCATATTCCCGTTCCACGCTGTGACCGTAGGAAACAGCCTGAGCCCGGCAGTGGTCTGTACTGATCACAATATCCCCAAGCAGCAGTTCCCCGCTCTCCGAGACAATCCCCCATGCCTTCGCTCCGGTCCAGTGGGCCTGGTAGAGCCTGTCCGGGAAGTCGTATTCCTCCGGGTAATGCGTCACGGGAGTCTCAAACCGCTTCTTCTCCAGCCGCACGGTCCAGCCGTTCTCGCCGCGCTCCGACACCACGTCGTAGTAATCCTCCGTGGTATAGCGCATGGGGATGGGATGCTCCCGCCACTGCTCCGGCGGCAGAAAGACGATTTCGTCCGCGTTCTTCATCCGGGTTGTCCTCCTGAATCACAAAAAACACCCCCGGAGGCAGATCCGGGGGATTTGGACCGATTGTCAGTCGGAGATATAGGGCAGAAGAGCCATATGACGGGCGCGCTTGATGGCGACGGTCAGCTGTCTCTGATGTCTGGCGCAGGTGCCGGAGATGCGTCTCGGCAGGATCTTCGCTCTCTCAGAGGTGTAGTGCAGCAGTCTCTTGGTGTCCTTGTAGTCGATCTCGTCGATGCCGTCCGCACAGAACGCGCAGACCTTCTTCCGTCTGGTGCGGTTGGGTCTCTGGGCCATTCTCTCGCGGGGAGCGGACTCGGATCTTTCGGTATTGGCGGCGGGAGCAGCAGCAGCCGGGGCAGCGGTCTCTTCAACGACCACTTCGGTCTTTTCGGTATCCATCTTACAAGAAGCCTCCTGTTATCGTAATTTCAATGCTCTGTGTCAGAACGGCAGCTCTTCGTCGTCCGACAGATCTTCAAACTTGGGTGCGGTCGTATTCTGATACGAACCGGCGCCGGCGGAATTGCCCATGCCGGAGTAGCCGTCCGGAACATAGGAGGGAGCCTGCGCGGCAGCCTGATAACCGGCCGCGGCCTGCTGAACTGCCAGAGGGCTTTCGCTCTTCGCGTCCACGAAGAACGCCTCGTCCGCCACGATTTCCGTAGCAAACCGCTTCTGCCCGTTCTGGTCCGTCCAGGATCTGGTCTGGATGGAGCCGACCACGCAGATGGAGCTGGCCTTGCGGAAATAACGGGTAATGAACTCAGCCGTCTGTCTCCACGCAGTGACGTTGAGGAAGTCCGCCTGGGGCTCCTCACCGGATTTGCTGCGGTAGTTGCGGTTCACCGCCACCGTGAAGGAGGTGACGGAAATGCCGGAGGGCGTGGTCTTGAGCTCAGGATCCGCCGTCAGCCGACCGCCGAGGATGACTTTGTTGAAATTGAAATTTGCCATGATCTCATTCCCGTACCGGAGGGCTTACGCCTCGGTCTTTGCGGGAGCGGTCTTCTTCGCTCTCGGCTTCTTCTCCTCGTGACGGACCACGATGGAACGCATGATGCCCTCGGTGATGCCGAAGATTCTCTCCAGCTCGCTGGGAAGAGAGGGCTCGCTCTTGAAGTTGACGAGGACGTAGCAGCCTTCCGGCTTGTCGTTGATGGGGTACGCCAGTCTGCGCTTGCCCCACTCGTCGACGGACTCGATTTCGCCGTTGTCGGAGATGAGCTTGGTGAACTTCTCCACCATGGCCCGGTAGGCTTCTTCGGTCAGATCGGGATCGATGACGAAGAGGGTCTCGTAAGAATTGCAGTTGTTTTCCATTTGGTAACCTCCCTATGGACTTCAGACCGCCGACGTCAGATTTTCGGCGGCAGAGAGACGGGACAAACAAAAAAATCCCGTTCAAGGGAAGATTATACCATGTTCCGGATCCGATGTCAAGGGATGTTTTCACGAAATACCGGCCGCGGCGCGCTCATCCGTCGTGCGGTTTCGACAAGAGGGATGGATGAAAGGGACCCGCGTCCTCCCTCCGCACGAAACGGGGAGAACGCGGGCCGACGAATGATTTACTGAATCTGGACGGAATAGTTGGGCGCTTCCTTGGTGATGGAGATGTCGTGGGGATGGGACTCTCTCAGGCCGTTGCCGGACATCTTCACGAACCGGCCGTTCTTCTTGAGGTCCTCGATGGTTGCCGCGCCGCAGTAGCCCATGCCGGAGCGCAGACCGCCCATCAGCTGGAACACGGTGTCCGCCAGCGCGCCCTTGAAGGGAACGCGGCCTTCCACGCCTTCCGGCACCAGCTTCCGCGCGCCCTCCTGGAAGTACCGGTCCTTGGAGCCCTTTTCCATTGCCGCCAGGGAGCCCATACCGCGGTAAACCTTGAACTTTCTGCCCTGGTAGATCTCGCTCTCGCCCGGAGCCTCCTCGCAGCCCGCCAGCAGGGAGCCCACCATGATGACGTTGGCGCCCGCCGCGATGGCCTTCGGAAGGTCGCCGGAGTACTTGATGCCGCCGTCGGCGATGACCGGGATGTCGGCCTCCATGGCAACGGAATAGGCGTTCATGACCGCGGTGATCTGGGGAACGCCGATGCCGGCCACCACGCGGGTGGTACAGATGGAGCCGGGGCCGATGCCCACCTTGATGGCGTCCGCGCCTGCCGCGATGAGATCCTGTGCGGCTTCGGCGGTGGCGATGTTGCCGGCGATGAGCTGACACTCGGGATAAGCGGTCTTGACCTTGTCGATGCAGTTCAGGATATTCTGGGAATGACCGTGGGCCGAATCCAGCACCAGCACGTCCGCGCCGGCCTCCAGAAGCGCGCCCGCCCGGTCGGTCACGTCCTTTGTGACGCCGATGGCCGCGCCGCAGAGCAGTCTTCCCTGGGCGTCCTTGGCGGAGTTCGGGTAGCGGTCCGCCTTCTCGATGTCCTTGATGGTGATGAGGCCGCGGAGCTTGAAGTCGTCGTCCACGATGGGCAGCTTCTCGATCTTGTTGTGACGCAGGATCTCGCGGGCCTGCTCCAGGGTGGTTCCCACCGGAACGGTCACCAGGTTTTCCTTGGTCATGACGCCGTCGATCTGCACGTTGAAGTCCGTCATGAAACGCAGGTCCCGGTTGGTGATGATGCCCACCAGGGTGCCGTCGTGGCTGCAGATCGGAACGCCGGAAATCCGGTACTTGGCCATGAGCTCGTCGGCCTCATACACGTAGTTTTCCGGATAGAGGAAGAAGGGGTTGGTGATGACACCGTTCTCACTGCGCTTCACGCGGACCACCTGGTCGCACTGGGCCTCGATGGGCATGTTCTTGTGGATGATGCCGATGCCGCCCTCCCGCGCCATGGCGATGGCCATATCGTACTCGGTGACGGTATCCATGGCCGCGCTCATCAGCGGGATGTTCAGCGTGATCTTGTTCGTCAGTCTGGTCTTAAGGGAAACCGTGCTCGGAAGGACCTCGCTCTTGGCAGGGATGAGCAGCACGTCGTCGAAGGTGAGTCCCTCGTAGGCGATCTTGTCCGCGAATACGCTGTTAGCCATCGGTGTGTACCAACCTTTCTTCATTAGTAAACGGAGTTTCGGGCCTGTCGGAGAACCGCTGACCGTCCCTCCCGCAGTACCGGGGAAACGGAGCTTGATAATTTAAGTTATTATACCTGTTCGCGCTTTTTCTGTCAATTGTGATAAGCCACAAAGTTTTCCGCGGGACAATGAGCGGTTTTTGAGACCGTTCCCTCCCCGCCGTCTTCTCTGATCCCTCCCCTCCCGGTTCCGATCCGGAAAAAATTGACCAAAGCGACAAAAAACACTTGATTTCAGGCGCGGATTATGTTATTATGGTTCATGAAAAACGGTATCAAACCGCAAGGAGGATCGAACATGGCATTACCGGTAGCGGTCCAGGTTTACTCCGTGCGCGACAGCGCGGAAGCGAATCTGGCGGATACTCTCAGAAAGATCAAGGAGATGGGCTATCAGGGCGTGGAATTCGCCGGTCTGTACGGCCTGTCCCCGGACTATGTCAAGGGGCTCTGCGACGGCATCGGCCTCGTTCCCGTTTCGGCGCACATTCCGCTGGACGAAATGCTGGCGGATCCCGACAAGACCTTCGCCGACTACGCGAAGATCGGCTGTAAATTCGCCGCCGTCCCCTACGTGACTCCCGAGCGCAGACCCGGAGCCGAAAAGTTTGAGGAAACCATCCGTCAGATCGCCGGGCTGGGCGAATGCGCGAAGAAGTACGGCATCACCCTGCTGTACCACAACCACGACTTCGAGTTCACCAAGGTGAACGGCGAATACGGCCTGGACATCCTCTACAAGGAGGTCTCCCCCGAGTTCCTCCAGACCGAGCTGGACCTTTGCTGGGTCAACGTGGGCGGAGAAGAGCCCGCCGCGTTCCTGCGCAAGTACACCGGCCGCGCGCCCGTGGTCCATCTGAAGGACTTCCACATGAGCGGCAAGCTCCCGAAGCACCTCTACGCCCTGATCGGCATCGAGGAGGAAGAGAAGGAGGAGGAGCCCTCCACCTTTGAATTCCGTCCCGTTGGCCACGGCATGCAGAATATGCCCGAAATCCTCAAGGCCTGCACCGACGCCGGAGCCTCCTGGGTGGTGGTGGAGCAGGACGAGCCCTCCATGGGCCTCTCCCGCATGGATTCCATCAAGGCCAGCCGCGAATACCTCGCCTCCCAGGGGTGGTAATTCCCCCGGGCCTCAAGCAGTCAACCGTCCCGCCGTCCGAATGGCGGTTCAAACCAGAAATATCAAGAAAGGCGGACAAAACACATGTCTGACAAAGTACTGAGCCAGTTCAAGCAGGAAGTCGTCGAAGAGAAGCAGGAGACCGGAAAGAAGCTGAAGATCGGCATCATCGGTACCGGCTGGATCGCGGAGAGCCATATCCAGAGCTACAAGCTCATGGAGGACGTGGAAGTCGTCGCCGCCGCGGACCTGATCCCCGGCAAGGCTGAGAAGTTCATGAAGCGCTTCGGCGTGGAAGGCGTCCGTTTCTATCCCTCCCACAAGGAGCTGATCGACAACGAGCCCGATCTGGACGGCGTCTCCGTCTGCACCTACAACACTCAGCACGCCGCTCCCACCATCTACGCGCTGGAGCACGGCATCCCGGTCCTCCTGGAGAAGCCCTTCTCCGTGACCCTGGAAGAGGCCGAGGCCATCTGCAAGGCTGAAAAGGCCTCCGGCAAGTTCGTCTCCGTCGGCTTCCAGCCCCGTTTCGACGCCAACATGCAGATGATCAAGAAGATCGTCGACTCCGGCGTCCTCGGCAAGATCTACTACATCCAGACCGGCGGCGGCCGTCGTCGCGGCATCCCGGGCTCCACGTTCATCGAGAAGTCCACGGGCGGCATCGGCGCTCTGGGCGACATCGGCTGCTACTCCCTCGACATGGTCCTGAACGCCATCGGCTATCCGAAGCCGCTGACCGTTTCCGGCTACATCTCCGATTTCTTCGGCAAGAACCCGAAGTACAACGGCGCGGATGCCGCACGGTTCTCCGTGGACGACTTCGCAGCGGCCTTCATCCGTCTCGAGGGCGGCATCATCCTTGACTTCCGCATCGCGTGGGCCATGCACGTCAACACCCCCGGCGACACCATCATCTTCGGTACCGAAGGCGCTCTCCGCATTCCCTCCACCGACTGCTGGAACGGCTCCGTGGGCGGCCCCATGACCCTGTACCACGACGTGGCCGGCGCGCATGTCGACACCGTGATCCCGATCCTCCAGAACACCGGCAAGGGCGGCCTGTTCGACAAGAAGATCCGCTCCTTCCTGGACGCGGCCTGGGCACGGTTTGCCTCCGGTTCCCACCTCCCAGATCCTGTACAACCAGGCCATCATCGACGGCATCAACAAGTCCGCCGCTCTGGGCAAGGAAATCGAGATCGAGTTCCACGAGATTTAAGTCATTCCCAAACCGAAAAGAGGCTGTTCCGCGCAGCCTCTTTTTTCGTTCGGATTGAATTTATCTGTACAGATACGCGCCGACGGTGTCCGGGGTCTTCCCTTCCTCGTATCGGAGCCAGCCGGAGGCGAGGGCTTCTTCCAAGATATAGGACCGGTATCCGCTCCAGCGCGAGCCCCTCTCCTTCAGAATCTCCACCGCCCTGTCCCAGAGCTTCTTCAGTCCCGTCCCCTCCTCTTCCGGGAGCCGGTGCAGGATCCTTCCTGGATTTCCGGCGAAGCAGACCACCGCGGCCGTGAGCTGTCCGTCTCCGTTCCGCTTCACATATCCGTATTCCATGACCCTCCGCAGCGCATCCGGATCGCATTCCTCCTCCCGTCCGACGGCGGCCCCATGAATCGCCAGAGCCTCCCGATAGGTCAGGCTGACCGGCGTCCTGTCCGCCAGTTTCCGGTACTGAAACTTGTACTGGCTCCAGATCAGGCTGTGTTCCCGGTTTTTATCCTCCGCGTCGATGTACCCGTGCTGACCGACGAAGGGCGGAACCTCGAAGTCCGCGGTCTCATATCCCGTGACGGTCCAGCAGCCGTTGTCCGGTCTGGACGGAAGCGGAGCCTCGTCCCGATCGTCCCTTGCATCCCAGTACTGCAGATCGGCCATGCGAATCAGGAGAGCCCACTTCGCGTCCTCGTAGGAGATCCCGCTGCCGTACCAGTCGACGCCGTTTTCCCGGCAGGCCGCCTCCATCCCGTCGATGAAGTCCCTCAGACAGGGCCAGACCGCCTCCGCTGCTTTCCGTGCCTCGTCGTTCTGCTTCCGCTGTTCCTCCCGGGAATAGATCCGAAACGCCGTTTCGTATTTGTTCCCGCTTTTTTTCAGAAGCTCCTCCCGTGCCAGATACTCCAGCTCGTCCTCCATGTATGGAAGCGCGATTCCCAGCTCCAGGGCCAGTTCCTCCGCCGTGGAGGGATTCTCGTATGCCTCCAGAAAGATGTTCTTGTAGAGCAGATGCATCAGGATCGTCCAGGGCTGGCCGTTATCCCCGGTCATGCCGTCCATGTGAAACGTGATATTCTCCGGCTGATAGCTCCTCTTTCCGAATTCTCTTGCCATTTCCATGCCCTCCTTGAGTTTTCGTCTGCTGCTTTGCAGTTTTGTCTTGACGGTGCCGAGGGGAACGGAGAATTCCCGCGCAATGACGGACACGCTTTTGTTCCCGATGTAGTGCGCCACCAGGATCCGCCGGTAGTCCGACCGGATAAAGGCCAGCTCCCGCCTGAGCAGTCCCAGCTCCTCCCGCAGGATCACCGCCTCCTCCGGACTGCCGTCGCCGGGGAGTACGTCCTCCAGCGCGTCCGGATCCGCGTGGTCCGCGTCGGGAGCGTAATACCGCCGGGCGAAGCGTTTCCAGCGGTTCCGCGCCACGGCCCACACCCAGGCGTCGGAGTTCCCGGGCCGGGTTCCGCGCTTCAGAGCCGTCAGCACCGCCTCGGCGATATCCGCCTTCAGATCGTCCGCGTCAGCCTCGTTCCCCGTCTTTTTCAGGGAGAAGTAAAAGAGCTTTTCCAGGTATTCCGCCGCAAAGCGTTCCGCATCCATCGCCCAGCCTCCTTTCTCCTTCATCCATACCGTGTCGGAAAATCCCGGACCGGATTTCCACGGGAAAGAAAAATCCGAAAAAAACACCCTTCGCAGCCATGATACCACGGCGACGAAAAAATCGCAACTTTTTTCAGCTTTTTTTTAAAACCCCCTTGACAAATTCCTCCCTCCGCTGTATAATAGCATCGTTCGAGAGAACAAGCCCACACGCGGGCATGGCGGAATTGGCAGACGCGCTAGATTCAGGTTCTAGTGGGGGCGACTCCGTGGAGGTTCAAGTCCTCTTGCCCGCAGAGAAAATCCGGACCGATGAGGTTCGGATTTCTTATTATTTCCGCATACCGGGAGGTCCGCCGTGGAAGCGTTCTACAGGGTTCTCGAAAACGGGTTCGAGTGGCTCATCTCCTACGCCATCCTGCTGATCGAGTTCATCGGCGTCTCCGTGCTGATGGTCTCCGTGGTCCGGGGCGTCGTGGGCCTGCTTCTGAAAAAGGAGCATGTCCGTCTGAAGCTGGCGGAGGGCATCGCCCTGTCCCTGGAGTTCAAGATGGGCGGCGAGCTGCTCCGCACGGTCAGCGTCCGGGAATGGAACGAGCTGTTGATTCTGGGCGCCGTCATCCTGCTTCGGGCGGCCCTGACCTTCCTGATCCACTGGGAAATCGGCCTGGAGACCAAAAAGGCCGCCTCTCCGGAGAGCCTCACCCTTCCCCGGAGGGAGTCGGATCGGGTCGTCAAAAAATCGAAGGACGACTGAAAAAAACTTCCGATCCCTTCTTGACAGACCGGCCTCCCGGTGGTATAATAACCACGTGCGGATGTAGTTTAGTGGTAAAACGCCAGCTTCCCAAGCTTGAGTTAGGGGTTCGATTCCCCCCATCCGCTGGAGCAATAAAACCTCTACGAGCATTTCTCAGCTCCGATAGAGGTTTTTTCTTGTCCCGGGATCGGGAGGCAGCAAAACAAAAAATCCACCGGATCGCGCCGGAGTCATCCTCCGGATCAAGCAGATGGATTTCATAGAGCATGTCCCATGTCGTCATATCCCCGTACCCATTCCCGGATCCGCCCGCAAAAGGGTTCGTCCGGTTCCGGAAAGGCGTATCGTCCCTCCGACCATCCCCTGCCCGTCGGGCCGGGATGAGATGCGTACCAGCAGTCCAAATCAAAAGTCACAGGTTTCCGGTTCCAACCGATCCGCCCGATTTCACTGCAGCCGGGACGGCAGCGAGCGGGCACGGTCAGATTTTACCGGAATAATCGCCGGATTCGATTGCCTCGATCTCCGCTTCCGCCTCCGTTCTCGCCTGTTCCTCTTCGTAAGCCCGGAGCACTTCCTCTTCCAGAATGCCCCGGAATTCCGCGTTGATGGGGTGGACGATGTCACGGTAGGTTCCGTCGGATTTCTTCCGGCTCGGCATCACAATGAAATTCTTGTCTCTTACGCTGATTACCTTGATGTCGTGAAGAACCAGCTGATCGTCGAAGGTGACGGATACGATGGCCTTCATCGGACCGTCATCGAACAGCTTCCGCACTTTGATGTCTGTAATGACCATGGGTCACCTCTCCTTATGCCAATTTTCCCGGTAGAATGATTATACATCTTCTGTGTGAACGTTATTCAGCAGAAACGTGAAATATTTATTAAAAATCGAATCCCGGCTTTTATAAACATACTTTATCCAATAACATAAGCAATCGCGGAAACCGGTATGGGAGTTGGCTTTCCAACCCATCCCCCCCGCGGAAAGGATATATCATGGCGCTTCCCAACACACATTTCGGTCCCTTCGGAATTGAAAGTTTACTCAAAGACAAGCAAAACATCTTCTTCGCCGGCATCGGAGGCGTCAGCATGAATTCCCTGGCCTTCCTCGCCATGAAGCGCGGATACTCCGTTTCCGGCTACGACCGCGCCCCCTCGGCCATCACCGCACGGCTCGAGGCCGCCGGCATTCCGGTCTATTACGAGAGCAGCGCAGAGCACGTGAAGGACGCGGACGCCCTGGTCTACACCGTGGCCATGGACGCCGCCAACCCCGAATACGCCTGGGCGAAGGAGCACGGGATCCCGCTGATCTCCCGGGCGGACTTCCTCGGCTGGCTCATGACGGGCTACGAACGCCGCATCGGCGTCTCCGGCACCCACGGCAAAAGCACCACCACCGGCATGATCGCCCGGGTCCTGACCCACGCCGGAGTGGATCCCACGGTGCTCAACGGCGCGCCCATGCGGGAGACCGGCACCGTGGACCGGATCGGATCTCACCGGTTCTTCGCCTTTGAGGCCTGTGAATACATGGACTCCTTCCTGGACTTCCAGCCCACCCTGGCGGTGATCCTGAACATCGAGATGGACCACGTGGACTACTTCTCCTCCCTGGAGCAGATCCGCTCCTCCTTCCTGAAATTTGCGGGGCTCACGGGTCCCGACGGCATCGCGGTGCTGAATCTGGACGACGAAAACTGCCGCCTGATCCTCCCCTCCCTGCCCTGCCGCGCCGTGACCTTCTCCAGACGCGGGAGCGCCGACTATGTCTCGGCCGGCGAGTCCATGGCGGGCGGATTCGCCTCCTTCGACATTCTCCACGGCGGGACCTCCGTCCATGTCGATCTGAAAGTCCCGGGGGAGCACAACATCTCCAACGCTCTGGCCGCCTTTGCCGCCGCTGTGGAATACGGCATCGATCCCATGGCCGCGGCGGAGGGCCTTTCCTCCTACGAGGGCATCGCCCGTCGCATGGAGAGGCTCTGCGGGACGGACCGGGGGGCGGACGTATATTCCGACTACGCCCATCATCCCACGGAGATCGCCGCCACCCTGAGGGCCGCCAGAGCCGTCTGCCCGGGGAAGCTGAGGATCGTTTTCCAGCCCCACACCTACTCCCGCACGGCGGAGCTGTTCGACGGATTCGTCTCCGCCTTTGCCGACAGCGGCGCGGACGAGGTCCTCTTCTGCGACATCTATGCGGCCCGGGAGACAAACACCTACGGCGTGTCCTCCGCTCAATTGGCCGACGCGGTCTCCGGGAGAAGAAAGCCCGCCTTCCACGCCGGCTCCTTCGCGGAGGCGGCGGATTGGGCCTACAGCCGTTCAGGCTCCGGAGACATGATCCTGGTCATGGGCGCCGGAGATGTGGAGAAGGTCGGCGGTCTTCTGAAGGAGCGCGCGAAGGCCTAAGAAACCGAACACAACCGGAACCGGATTTTTCAGATTTTCTGAGAAGTCCGTTTTTTTCCTTCAGAGATAAACCGCACCGAAATCCCTGAGAGGCGGGACTCCGGTGCGAAAAGAATCCTGATTGTAATTCCGTTCCTTTCTGTCATGCAATGAGTAAAAAACAGGGCTCCGCGTCGGTCAGAACCGGAACCCTGCCTTCGTTGGCTTCGTCAGTCTTTCTTTTCGTCCTTTTTCTTGTCGATGCCGAAGCTCTTGGTGCTGAACGCTTCCTTTTTACCCACGTACATGGCGACCAGGCCGATCAGGATAGCGATGGAGGCCAGGGCGATGACCCAGGGATAATACTGCTTGTAGAGCCAGGTGCCGATGGCCTCACCCGCACCTCCCTCTCCGCCGC
>CACYWX010000229.1 GCA_902778205.1 uncultured Ruminococcus sp.
AGCTGGCCGAAGGCATAGGGGAAATTATAGAAGGACAGGCCGGGAATATAATAATGGCTCTTGCAGGCCCACATGTAGGGATGACGGATATCGGGGTCCAGCCCGTCGCCGTAGCTTTCCCCCTGGGCGTCCAGCATCAATTGCTTCAGCTCCGCTACGGACAGCGTGCGCTCCTTCCGCTTCTCAATCACGGCTGATTCAAACAGATACCGGCTGTAAATATCCACGATGGTCTGAGTGGCCTCCATGAGATTGCCCTCCAGCAGGAAGAAGCGCTCTTCCTCCGGGGAGGCTTTTTCATGGTGCCTGCCCAGCCGAAACGGTGATTCACTGAAATAATTTTGGTATTTTTTCATAGGACTGTTGCCAATTTCGGACGGTTGTGGTATAATATGACCACAAACGGGCGGATAACGGCTCCGGAGCAGTCCGGACGGTCGTCTGACCTGATTCGATCATCAAAAAAGGGGAGAATCCCATGAAAAACGGACTGACCCGTATCCTTGTGATCCTTCTGTGCCTGTCCATGACCCTGCCCCTGGCCGGCTGTTCCCAGGGAACCGACAACGCGGCGGAAACCGCTCAAAACGACACGGGAACGGCTCCCGTTACGGCGGGAGATCCTGCGGCGGAGGCTCAGCCGGACGAGGAGGAGGAATACGTCGACCACCGCTTTGACGGCTTCGACTATGAGGGACGCGCCTTCCGCATCCAGACTTCCGCGGACGCCACCGACGCCACCAACGCCAACGAGTTCATCGAGGGCTCCGGCTCCCTCAACGGCGAAATCGTCAACGACGCCGTGTTCGAGCGCAACGCTCAGACCGAGGAGCTTCTGAACATCAAGCTGGAGTTCACCGAATCCGACTACACCTATTCCAACGCCGAATCCTCCATCCGCACCTTCGTCATGGCGGGCGACGACCTGTATGACCTGATCATCAACGACGACCGTTCCCTCATCGCCCTGACCGACGAGAACATCTTCTACAATCTCGCCAACCACAGTGAGAACTTTGACTACAACCAGTCCTACTGGTACACCGACACCATGGACGACCTGATTCTGGTGCCGGGGCACTCCTACGTCATGGCGGGCGACTTCTTCCTGGACTGCCTGGCCTCCGCCCACTGCCTGTTCTACAATAAGCAGCTCTGCGAGAACGCCTACGGCGATCCGGAATACCTGGACAGCGTGGTCCTCGAGGGCCAGTGGACCTACGACAAGATGACCCAGACCCTGAACGAGAACTACGTGGACCTGAACGGCGACGGCGTGCGTCAGGAGGGCGACCAGTTCGGCATGTACGCCCACGACTACTGGGGTTGCCTCATCGCCTTCGTGGGCTCCGCCGGCATCGACTTCATCGACCGCAGCGGCGACGAGCCCGTGATCTCCTTCAACAATGACCGTTCCGTGACCTACGCCGAGGCGCTGAACACCCTGTACCGCTGCGACGGCAACCTGGTGGGCATCAAGGAGAGCTCCGATATGAACATGGGACTCAGGAACCTGTTCGGCAACAAGCTGTCCCTCATCTGCCTGTATCAGCGTCTGAACGACCTGTCCAAGATGCGCGAATTCGAGTTCGACGTGGGACCCATCCCCTATCCGAAGCTCTACGAGAGCGACAAGTACTTCACCTCCATCCACGACACCACGGAGATGGGCGCCATCCCGGTCACGTCCCCGGACATCGACCTCGACACCGTCTGCATCGAGGTGCTGAGCCGCGAGACCTCCAAGGGCGTCATCCCGGTGTATTACGATCAGGCCCTGAAGACCAAGTATTCCGCGGACCTGAAGGTGGCGCAGATGATCGACCTGATCCACGACAACTTCGGTTCCTCCTTCGTGCTGTGCTACAACCAGGCCCTGGGCGACTCCATGCTCCAGATGTTCACGGACCTTGTGAACGCGGACTCCACGGACTTCGCCTCCGCCTACAAGAGGAAGGAAAAGGTCCTCAAAAAGATGTGCGACAAGATGGTCGCCAGCATCCTGGCCAACGACGAGGGCTGAGCGTAAACGGATTTTCGCTCCCCTGTGACTGCTTCTGAAACCCGCCGCGGGACTCCCGGAAAGGAGAAATGCGGCGGATTTTTGTTGTGCCGCGGATTCTGACCTTCCCGGGGATTTTCCGGACGGATCCTTTTGAGCGGGTTGTACTTGAAATGTTCCGGAAACTGTGTTATACTGCAGGCAGACGAATGGATCCCAACCGAAAGGAGCTTATCATGAAGAAACGAACCCTGATTTCAGCTTTTCTCCTGCTCGCTCTGCTGTGCTCCTGCGCCTCCGGAGGGGCGGAGGGAAACGGGGATGAAGCCGCGGCCTCTCCCACATCTACTCCGTCGGCGGAGACCGTGCCGGAGGAGACGGAATTCAACTGGTATGCCGGCATTCCCGAGGGGACCGATTTCGGCGGATACACCTTCTCCGTCGTGCGGTATCAGGACAACACGTGGAACATGTACATCGCGCCGGAGGAGATGACGGGCGAGGTGCTGAACGACGCCGCCTACCGGAGAAATCTGGAGGCGGAGGACCTGGTCAACATCAGGGTGGAGGAGATCTGCGACGGCAGCTATGAGAGCAACTTCAAGCAGGTAGTGAAGGCCGGGGAGAGCGAAACCTACGACCTCATCGGCTTCTGGAGCCCCGGCGAGCGCGCGTCCTACATCACGGGCAACTTCGTGTACGACTGGCAGGATCTGGAGGGGCTGGACCTCACTGCCCGCTGGTACAACCAGTCGGCCAACGAGGCCTACCATCTGGGGAGCAAGCAGTACTTCGCCGTCAGCGACCTGACCTTCCCGGTCCAGCAGCATTTCCGGATCCTCTTCAACAAGGACCTGATGTCCTCCATGGGGCTGGAGTTTCCCTATGAGTCGGTGTTCAACGGAGAGTGGACCTTCGAGCGCATGATGGGCTACGTGAAGGACGCCTACGCCGACCTGAACGGCAACGGATCGGCGGACAAGGACGACCGGTACGGCATCGCGCTGAACCCCGCCTATACCGCCGGCTTCGGCTTCAACTTCGGAGAGCTGCCCATGAGCTGGGACGAGGAGGGCTATCACTTCAACCTCCTGTCGGACCGCATCGTGCGGATCGTGGATCTGATGCAGGCCTTCCCGACGAACCCGGACACCTTCTTCACCACCAGCGGCAACGACCACTACAAGGTCTTCGAGGCGGGGAACGCGCTGTTCGAGGGCTACGGCTCCGATCCGGTCCTGCTCAGAAATCTGGAGTTCGATTTCGGCTATCTGCCCTATCCGAAGCTGGACGAGACGGACGACTACACCATCTGGACGGTGGGCGGCATGATGGCGGTTCCGATCACCCTGTCGGATCCCCTCAGGACCGGCACCATCATCGAGGTCCTCAGCGCGGGCTCCGACAAATACGTGGAGGACGCCTTCATCGAGCAGTACGTGGAGGGCAAGGTCCTGCGGGACGAGGAGTCCCGGAACGTCTACCGGCTGATGCGGGAAAAGGCCATCTACGACCTGTCCTACAACGTGGATCCCTCCGGCACCCTGGGCGAGTACAAGTATTTCTCCAAGTTTGTGACGGATCTTTCCACCAATCCTGCCAGCTACTCCCAGTCCATCATGAAGGTGCTGAACAAGACCTACGAGAAGATGCTGAAGCAGATGGAGGGCGAGGGCTGACGTCCCCGTCTGAAAACGGAAGGGAGGAGGACCCGCTATGAAGCACTGGTTTGACGACGCCCTCTTGATCAACCGGGATCCCAACTGGTACGGCTGGGTCGCGGAGGATCTGTCCGACCGGGAGGCAGCGGAGCGGTCCGCGCGGACCTTTTTCGAACAGTTCACCCACGACAGGATCACCGACATGCAGCTCTGCGTCTTTGAGAACACGTCGGTCATCCCGTCGGACGCGGTCATGTGGCGAGGGCTGAAGTACCTGCAGACCGAGGAGGACGGGCATCCCGTGTCCTACCCGAAGCTCGGCGGCCTGTACCGGATGTACGCGGAGCTGAAAACGGATCCGGTCCTCGTGTTTATCGACGTGATGCGGAGGGCGGGGATCCGTCCCTGGATCACGCTCCGGGTCAACGACGCCCATTTCGGCGGGGACGATACCGCCTTTCTGCGGGACGATTTCTTCTACGAGGCGCGGGATCGGGGCTGGATGATCGGTGAGGAATACGGCTACTTCGCCCACTGCCTCGACTGGAACGCGGAGCCCGTGCGGACCAGGATCCTGGGGCTGATCCGGGAGATTCTCGGCCGGTACGATCTCTTCGGCCTGGAGCTGGACTTCATGCGGGAGCCGTACTGCTTCGACTACCGGCACTGTACGGACCGGCATGATGTCATGAACCGCTTTATGGCGTCGGTCAGCCGCATGGCGCTGGAGGCCGGAAACCGACTGGGCCATCCGGTCCGCCTCATGGTCCGCATGCCGGCGGAGATCGCGGACGCTTACGCCTTCGGCTTCGATGCGGGCTTCTGGGCGAGGAACCGCTGGATCGACGCGGTGGTCCCGACGCCCCGGTGGGAGGTGACGGACAGCGGGATCCCCGTGGCTGAATGGAAGGCCCTTGTGGGGGAGGACGTCGCCGTTTTTCCCGGGCTGGAATGCCTGCATCTGGACTTTACCCGGCTGACCCGGGAGGAGGCGAAGGCGTATTCTGCCGCCTGGAACGCCCAGGGAGCCGACGGTTTGTATTTCAACAACCACGACTACGCCACCCCGCGGCACCGGGCCATGTACAATCTGCACCGGGATACCGTGACGGAGGGTAAGCGCCGGTTTGTCGTGACGTATCAGGACATCGCTGCGGAGCCGGATACCCGCCGGAAGCCCCTGCCCATGATGCTGGACGGGGAGGGGACTCTTTCCCTGCGGATCGGCCCGGTGACGGAGCGGGATCATACCGCGCTGATCCTGGGATTTGAGGGGGACCCCCCGGCGGTGAGGTGGAACGGAAGTCCTCTGCCTCCGCCGGACCGGATCACTCCGGTAACCGGAGAGGACGAGAGCACCGGTGAGCCGAAGGCGCTGACGGGGGAGGGAACCTGGGCCTGTCCCTGCGAGGGAATGCGCGCGGACGGTCCGCTGACTTTGACCTTCGACGGCCGCGGGATCCTCCGCTACGTCGAGATTCGGATGGAAAACTGAGAAAAACAGAAAACGGCGGGTCCGGTCCCGGATCACCGCCGTTCGTTCATTCCGCCTGTGCGGAGAGGGGAGACTGTATGCTGACCAGAGAAGAAGTGCGCGCCGCTATCCGGTTCGGGAGACCGCCTCGTCCTCCCCGCGCCTTTACCAAATGGTGGGGCGAGGGACTGGGGGAACAGTACGGGAATCAGCTGTCCCGGTTCGACCGGTATGAGGAGGACGTGGTGGTGGTTCCGTTTCCGTGTCCCGCCTTCACGCCTCGGCCGGACGGTTTTTACTGGAGACTGCCCGAGCCCGGAGCCGCCGGAAACCGCGGTCTGGACGCACGGGCGGCGCTTCCGGACTGGGAGGATCTGCCCGCGCTGCTGGAAACCCTGCCCGACACCGACGCGCCGGGGCTGTTCGACGACGCGGCGCGGGTTGCGGAGCGAGCCCACAGGGAGGGGAAGTACGTTCTGATCCATCACTGGTCCCTCATGTACG
>CACYWX010000230.1 GCA_902778205.1 uncultured Ruminococcus sp.
GGTGAGCGTCATGGGCTCACGCTCCTTTCGCGGGGTAGGTCCCCACCAGCTTCAGCTTGTCGCAGACGGAGGACAGCTCCTCCATCATGGCCCGGCCGTTCTCCGAGCGGACGTTGCCCTCGCACTCCACGTAGAAGTAGTAGCTCCACAGCAGGGTCTTCAGGGGGCGGGAGTGGAGGCTCCGCATGTTGTAGCCCCGTCTTCCGATGATGGCGACGGCCTCCGCCAGGGATCCGGCCTGATTCTTCACGGAGAACACCAGAAGAAAGCTGTCGTCCTCCCTCCCCGGCGCGTCGTTCTCCGTCCGGGTCAGGACCGCGAACCGGGTGGTGTTCTGTCCGCTCTCGTTGATCCTGCGGGCCGATACCGTCAGGCCGTAGAGCCGAGCGGCCTCCTCGGTCCCGACGGCGGCGAAGGAGGGGTCGCCCAGCTCCGCCACGAATTTCGCCGCCTGCGCCGTGTTGCCGTATTCCCGGGTCTCGAAGCCGTGCTCCCGGATGAAGGCGGCGCACTGGCCGAGGGCCTGGGGATGGCTGACCACGGTCCGGATTCCTTGGATGTCCGCGCCGGGCAGGGTCAGCAGATTCTGGGTCACTGCCAGGTCCAGCATGCCGTTGACGTAAAGGGGACCGGAGAAGAGCAGATCGTACACCGCTCCAACCTCGCCGGCGAAGCTGTTTTCCAGAGGAAGCACCGCCGCGTCGCAGTCCCCGGATGCCGCCGCTTCGTAGGCCTCGGCGAAGTCCGCGCAGGGTACCGGGATCCCGTCCGGGAAGAGCGTTTTCACGGCCTCCTCCGCGAAGGCGCCGGGAACCCCGGAATACGCCGCCCGGATCCCGGAGATCAGCCGGTTCTGATAGGATCGGGAGACCGCCATGGTGTCCCGCAGGAACCGGACGTAATACTCCCTCAGGAGCGGATCTCCGATCAGGGCGCTGTTCTTTTGGACCAGGGCGTTCTCCCGCTCCGGATCCAGCACGGGCAGGCCGCGCTCCTTCTTGTAGGCCGCCACCTGCTCCACGGCCCGCATCCGCCGCTCGAACAGACCGGCCATGGCGGCGTCGGTTTCGGAAATGATCCGCCGCGCTTCCTCAAGCTCGTTCATTTTCATTCTCCTTCAACAAAAAACACAGAAAACGTCGTCCGTCTTCTGCGCTTCGGGAAACCGGGAGTCCGGCCTCCGGATATGACAAAACCGCAGAAGACCTTCCGGCATTCTGCGGCGTGTGAAAAGCATGCTTCACTGTGCGGATCCAGACTGCCGGAAAAGCGGAGCGTAATAATAAAATCGCACAGCATAAAGAGAAATGCGGTTCGTCATATCTTCGCTCCTTCCTCCGGGGATCCGGCGGTTGATGTGAATGATTATACCACGGAATGCATGTTGTGTCAAGAAAAACGGCGTTCTACGGAAAAAATCGGCCATTTGTACGGACGGAGGTCCCGGATTTTAAAAAATTCGGGGGAATTGCCGGAAAATCATTCCGTTTTGTCTCCCGCTACGGTTTTCCGGCCAGCGGTTTCCCGTCCCAGAAGCAGGAGCCAGGCCAGCAGGAGATTGGCCGCCAGCATGGCGATCAGGGAAAGATACCACCGCCCGCCGATGTTGAAGCCGTAGAAATCCGGCCATGTACCGCTCAGGACCATGGGGATGTACACCGCGCCGTAGAGAACGGTCTGCGCGGTTCCGGCAAACGGATATTTCCGCGGAATCCGATTTTGCGGCTCCAGAAACAGATAGGAAAAGATCGACAGCAGGGGATTGACCAGATGGAACCAGTAGTTGGCCCCCTCGAACATGCCGCTCCAGCCGAACATCGGCCCGAGGAAGAGCACCACGGTCATCATGGTCACCGTCAGGGCGGACACCGAGACGAACCGCAGCACCTGCAGCCATGCCGGAAGGGAAGTCTCCTTTCCCGCCAGCCGGAGCACCGCCCCGACCATCACGGGAACGGCGATCAGCACTCCTAAAATATTGGAGAGGGTGGTATAATAACGGAAGATTTCGGTGTGCACCCGCTCGTCGGGCCGCTCCACAAAGAGGAGCAGACCGAGAACGCAGAAAACAGTGGAGACAAGGATCACAAGATGCGAGACAAAGGAGAGGGCGGCGCGGATCCGCTTGGTTTTCATCCGGACAGCTCCTTCTTTTGGTTTACAATGGGTTATTTCGCGTACAGCTCCCCGACGATCCGGTTGAAGAGGGAGGACGGCAGAAGCCTCGCCAGCGCACAGACGGCCTTGTAGGAGAACCCGATGGTGGAGACCGGCGGCGGAGACTTCCTCAGGGCCATGGAAGCGATGTACGCTCCGGCCTTTGCGGGATCCATGCCCGACTGCTCGTCCCGCTCCATCTTCGACACGCTGCGGGAGATCCGTCCCCCGTAGACCTCGTCCCCCACGGCGGATTTTTCCCGCGCGGCGGTGAAGCCCGTCTTAATGTCCCCCGGCTGTACGGCGGTCACCCGGATCCCGTAGGGCCGGACCTCGTTTGCCAGCGCGGCGGACCAGGCGTTCAGCGCGGCCTTGGCGGCGGAGTAGTAGGCCTGAAAGGGAATCGCCACAGGAGCGGCCACGGAGGACACGCTGACGATCATGCCGCTTTTCCTCTCCCGCATGTGGGGAAGCAGGGCCTTGGTCACGTTCACCGCGCCGAAGAAATTCACGTCGAACTGCTTCTTCGCGTCCGCAAGCTCCGTGAACTCTACGGCCCCGGAGATGCCGAACCCGGCGCAGTTCACGAGAATGTCCACCTCCCCGGCCTGCTCCAGCAGGGAAGAGACCGCCCGGCGAACCGCCTCCTCGTCGGACACGTCCGCCGTCAGAGAGACGATGCCGGGGATCTCGGCGGGGCGGCGGCTCAGGGTCCATACGCGGCATCCGCGGTCACGGAGAGCCTTCGCCGTCTCCAGCCCGATGCCGGAGGTACCGCCCGTCACCAGCGCCGCGGGGGCCTTCCGATCACTCTTCATGAGGAATAATGGAGGCGATGATGTCGTCGGCCTCCTCCACCAGAGCCTCGGTCAGGGTCGCCATGCAGGAGGTGCGCAGCAGGCATTCGTGCTCCGCGCAGGCCGGCGTGATGACCGGATTGACGTAGACGCCCGCGTCGTAGAGCTCTCTGGCCTTGCGGAGGGTGTTCTCCTCCTCGTAGGTGTAGATGGGGACCACAGGGGTCTCGGATTCGATGATGTGGATGTGCCGGTCCTTCAGGCACTTTCTGTGGTAGGCGCTGATCTCGCGGAGCCTGTCCACCCGCTCCGGATGCTTTTCCAGATACCGGAGGGACGCCAGAGCCACGGCGCAGGAGGACGGCGTGATGGAGGCGGAGAAGATGAAGGGGCGGGACACGTGGCGCACGTACTCCACCACTTCCTTCGAAGCGGCCATGTATCCGCCGAGGGACGCCAGGGACTTGGAGAAGGTGCCCATGTAGATGTCTACCTGATCCTCCAGCCCGAAGTGGGACGCGGAGCCCCGGCCGCCCTTTCCGATGACGCCGAGGGCGTGGGCGTCGTCCACCATGACCCGGGCACCGTATTTCTTCGCCAGCGCGCAGATCTCGGGGAGCTTGGCGATGTCGCCGCCCATGGAGAAGATGCCGTCCGTGACGATGAGGCAGCCGAAGGTTTCGGGGACCTTCTGAAGCTGAGCCTCCAGATCCTCCATGTCGGCGTGGCGGTACATCATCAGCCGTCCGAAGGACAGCCGGCAGCCGTCGTAGATGGAGGCGTGGTTTTCCCGGTCGCAGATGACCACGTCGTGACGGCCCACCACCGCGGAAATGATGCCCAGATTGGACTGGAAGCCTGTGGAGAAGGTGGTGACGGCCTCCTTGCCGAGGAAGTGCGCCAGCTCCTCCTCAAGCTCGATGTGCATCCTCAGGGTGCCGTTGAGGAAGCGGGAGCCGGAGCATCCGGTGCCGTACTGCTCGAGCGCCTTGATGCCGGCCTCGATGACCTCGGGCTCGGTGGTCAGGCCAAGGTAGTTGTTGGAGCCCAGCATGATGCGCCGCTTGCCCTCCATGACCACCTCGCAGTCCTGACGGGTCTCGAGCGCGTGAAAATACGGGTAGATTCCCTTATCCTTCGCGTCGTCCACACGGGAACGCTGTCTGCATTTTTCAAAAAGATCAACCATGACGGATTGCCTCCGGGAAGTTCAAAACTCCGAACTATATTTGTTGTGATATTATACGCCCGGATCCCCGTTTTGTCAACAGGATACGGAAAATCTTCATTCTTTATTCATGAAAATCAGAGGATCGAACTGTTCACAGATGTTAAGAACCGATCGGCTGCCCCGGAGAGGGGAGCGCATGGGCGGAAGGACCGTCAGAACCGCCAATTTCCGGAGGGCGGGGTTGTGCTGAACGACGAAAAAACGGTCAATAAATAAAAAATTTCCGAAGGTTCATTGAAATCCTACGGATCCATGGTATAATATACGATTGATGGTTCATTGCGTCTGCAATTGTCCCTGTTTTCCACTGAGAAGGAGTCTGACCCATGAAACGCACCTTATCCCTGATCCTCGCGGCGATCCTCGCGGCGGCGTCCCTGGCTGGATGCAGCGAATCCCAGCCCAATGCTGACGAGCCGAACACCGACGCAGGCGCCCAGTCCGCACCAGAAGCGGCTCCCGGAGCTGAGGAGCCCGTTCCCGAGGAGACGGCGGAATCCTTTGATCCCGGTCTTCCCGAGCGCGACTTCGGCGGCCGCACCTTCACCTTTATGACCAAGAACAACGCCACCTGGAGCGACTGGAAGGAATCCAGCGTCTGGTCCGAGGGCATGAACGGCGAGGTCCTGAACGACGCCGTGTTCGAGCGGAACAACTACGTGGAGGAGACCTACAACATCGAGTTTGTGGAGTACGGCCCGGATTCCGGAAAGCTGTCCTCCGAGGCCGCCAACGCCGTCACCGCCGGAGACACCACCTACGACGTGATCATGCCTCCCCTGAACGTGGCGGGCGAGCTTCTGAAAAAGGGGTATCTCCAGGACCTGACCCAGGTGGACAACCTGAATCTGGAGCAGAAGTGGTGGGACGAGCGGTCCATCGCCGACCTGAGCATCGCCCATAAGCTCTACATGGTGTCCGGCGACCTCTCCACCCTGAACCACGACGCCACCTGGTGCACCATGATCAACCTCCAGCTCATCGATGACTACGATCTGAAGAAGCCCTACGAGTATGTGGCCAACGACGAGTGGAACTTCGATACCTATAAAACCATGTGCGCCACCGCCTCCCGGGATCTGGACGGCGACGGGGACTTCGATTCCGACGACGCCATCGCCAACCTGACCCAGAACGAGAACGCCACCGCCATGCTGGTCACCTTCGGGTACCACCTCATCGACAAGGACGAGAACGACCTGCCGATCTTCACGCTGGACGGCGACGAGCGGGTGGACAAGATCCTGCGGGACGTGTCCGAGTTCATGAACGACAAGACCGTGTCCCTGAACTACCATCAGTACGGCTCCCTGGGCTACCACCTGCTGACCACGAAGATGTTCGAGGAAAACCGCGGCCTCTTCTGGATCACCAACCTGCAGATGGTCATCCGGCTCCGCGAGATGGAAACGGACTTCGGCATCGCGCCCTGCCCGAACGATCCCGCCGAATCAGGCTTCATCCTGGAGGCCCTGGCCGCCAAGTCGAGAGAGCTCCTGCGCCCCGCCTACTATGAGGTGGCTCTGTCCATGAAGTACCTCCGGGACGAGGAATCCATTACCATGCTGGATCTGGTCATCGACAACCGGGCCTACGAGCTGGAGCACGCCTTCTCCTTCGGCGCGTCCGGCGCGGTGGAGAGCATCGTGCTGAACGGCAAGGATCCCGCCTCTACCTTTGCCACCTCCCGGAAGATGATCGACAAGATGATCTCGAAGGCCGTGGACAACCTGAACGGCAACTGATACCCCGGCGTTTTGACCCGAATCCTTTACTGAACAGGAGACTGTATCATGAAAAAGAAACTCTGTCTGCTGCTGACGGCCGCCATGCTGCTGGCATCCATGGCCGCCTGCTCCGAGAAGCAGTCCGACGGCGGCGCAGCGGAAACACCCGCCGATCCCGGATCCTCTCAGGCGGCCGCTCCCGAGGAGGTCCCGGAGACCGAGGAGGAGAAGATCACCGCGGAATCCACTCTGACCGTCGAGGATTTCGGCGGGCGCGAATACCGCATGATCTCCACCAATCAGGACAACCGTCAGGTGGACATCATCGCCGAGGAGCTGACCGGCTCCACCCTGAACGACCTGGTGTACAACCGGAACGTCAAGGTTTCCGAGCTGTACAAGGTCTCCATGACCGCGGAACAGGCGGACTACGGCTCCATCAACACCATGGTCCAGAAGGACAGCCGGGCCGGGGACATGTCCTACGACCTGTACCTGACCAACTACACCGCCAACGGCCTGGCCTCCTCCGGCATGCTGTACGATTTCTACAAGCTCCCCTCCGTCCGGCTGGACATGGCCTGGTGGGACCAGAACGAGGTGTCCGACCTGACCATCATGGGCAAGCTGTTCATGGCCATCGGCGACATCTCCCCCACGGAGCTGCTCACCTCCGAGTGCATGCTCTTCAACAAGCGGCTCTTTGACAACAAGAACCTGACCTACCCCTATCCGGACGCCCTGGAGGGGACCTGGACTCTTGACAAATGCTTCTCCATCGCCGACGGCTTGACCGAAGACATCAACGGCGACGGCGAGATCAAGGTGGACGACGACCTCTTCTCCCTCACCTGCTGGTACGACTACGGCACGGCCTGCCTCTACGGCGCGGGCGGCGACTTCAGCCATGTGGACGAGAACGGCCTGGTGGTGCTGGACATCGATCTGGAGAAGAACGTGGCCATCTACGAAAAGCTCTGGAAGCTCTTCATCGACACCCAGGCCAACTACGAGAACCAGCAGCATGAGCGCTCCTTCAAGGTGTTCAACGACGGGCGCGCCTACTTCTGCGGCATTACCTTCCAGAAGATCGAGACCTTCCTCAGAGATATGGAGGACGACTACGGCGTGCTCCCGAACCCCAAGTTCGACGAGCAGCAGCCCAACTACTCCACCTGCGTGTCCGGAGCGGGCTCCATGGTGGTGGTCCCCGCATCCTGCACGGATCCGGCCTTCGTGGGCGCCATGATGGAGGCTATGGCGGCGATCTCCTACGACATGATCACCCCCGACCTCATCAATGTACTCGCCTCCACCAAGAACGTCCGGGACG
>CACYWX010000231.1 GCA_902778205.1 uncultured Ruminococcus sp.
CGTCCATCTCTTCTGTTCGGAAACGGCCGGGAGATTGTCCGCCGCATCGAACACCGCGATAACGGACTGGTACGGAGCGAGATCCAGACGGATCGTCCCGTCCTCCGCTTCGATCGAATACGCCCCGTCGTGCAGCATGTCCAGTACCACTCCGCGGGACTGCTCGGCGGACAGGGGGAGACGCACGTAGGTATGCACCGGATCGGAAACGGATTCGTTGACAAACATGAAGATCTCCGCCGAGCCAGACGTGTAATGACAAATCCGGAGCAGAGGATAGTCCCCCTCCACCCGGACACTGCGGGCGGAGACGGCGTCCACGGCCTCAAGCAGCTCTGTGGGAGACGTTTTGAAGTCCATCCGGATCACGGATACCCCCGCGTCCTTCAGCTCCGTGAGAGCCTTCTCCAGCTTCTCCGGAAGCACCTCCGCCGCCGGGATTACGAGGACCCGGTACCGGGCGTTCCCGACAACCAGGCATCCGTTTTCCGCCCGGGCGGGATATACGCGGCTTCCGCTGTTCCCGGTGAAGCAGTCAGCCGGAAGGATGTCGAAATCGATGTGCGCGTCGTAGAGGGTCTTGGCCGGGACCTGAGTCAGCATGGCGCCGCCGTCCCGGTTCATCCACTCCGCGTCCGCGTGGTACAGGATGGCCACGTCCGCCCGATGAACGCCGCCCGACAGCAGATGCGCCGCCCGGTTGCCGTACTTCATGAGCGCGGCGAAGCCGTCGTACTGGGGATCCTTCCCCGCCGCTCCGAAATGAGGCGGGCAGTCCGGATCCGGGAAGGCAGGGGAGAAGGCGTGGGGCACGAACCGGTTTACACCCCGGACCAGCAGATAGTCCAGAAGCCACTTCATCACCGGAGCGCCCTCCGCCCATCCGTAGGCGCCGAAGACCTCGCACATGGCCCTGCCCTCCGTCTCCGTGCCGATGTGAGCGAAGGAGGAGGCCAGCTTGCCGAGGACGTAGTCGAAGAAGGCCGGGTCCGCGTTGTTGCCGAAGGCCGTGGCCGTGTGGGTCCAGTCCGCCATACCGGGTATGATCTGATGGAGGACGATGTCGATCCCGCTCATGTGCTGGCCGTCCAGAGAGCGGAAATAGTGTCCCGCGCTGCACCCGAGGCGTCCGTGGGCGTTCATGTCCTCTATGATGTGGCCGATGTACTGCACGCCGTGCTCCGCGCACCAGCCTCCCAGCTGACGGGTGAAGCAGTCGCGGTACAGCTTTGTCACCGCGTCCATGTAGGCGTGACGGAGCTCTCCGGTTTTCTCACCCATGCCGAACCACAGGGCGGGCAGGAGGGACGAGGGATCATACCCCAGAGCCTCGGCCATCATGTCGGGGATCCGGTCGTTCCAGGGGAGCGCCAGACCGGGCATTCCCACGCGGCGGTTGTACATGCCCATGTCCGTGGAATGGGAGCCGAACCATCCGTTCCCCAGGGACGGCTCGTCGGAGAAGAAGCCGGCGATGGTATTCCCGAAGTAACGGGCGTAATGGGCATAGTGAGGCTCGTAGACCGCGTCGATCAGCACCCGGACGGATTCCTCCCGGAGCATGTCGATATAGTCGGGATGGTCGTTCCCGCGCCGGGTTCGATACAGGAAGAACACCCGCCAGCATCCCTCGGGGACGGAAAACCGCAGAAAATCCCCCTCCACCCCGTCCGTCAGGCAGAGCGGCTCCGGGCGGCAGTCCTCCAGAGTCACGCTGTCCCGGTCCGGCACCCGGGGATAGGCGTACACCCCCAGCAGTACGTGCTCGTCATTCGTCTTATCCGTCAGCAGAAGCGCGTCCGTGAGCGGTCCCATGACGTCCACATGCTTCTCGACAAGCTGCCATTTCCGGAGCTCCGGGTGGTCCTTGGCGATGTGTCCGGCGGCGTGTCCCGTGGGGAAATGGTCGTCGTCCAGGATCCAGACCTTCATATCCCGCTTTTCCGCCTCCGCGAGGATCCGGTCCATGTCGCGCCACCAGCCCTCGCCGCAGAAATCCCGGTGGGGACGGGACTCCACGCAGAAGGCGCGTGCCCCGCTGCGGTAAATCCGCTCCACCTCCTCCGGGATCGTGTCGTAATGATCTCCGTGCTGCCAGTAGAAGGGCAGCATGTAGTTGTCCTCCCGGTTGTCGAGAACGTCCTTCAATCTTTCATACATGGTGAAATCCTCCCGTCCGCGTCCGCGGTTTCTTCCTACATTATGCACATAAAAAATGGGATTGTCAAGTCCCCCGCCGTATTTTCCGCCCAATTCGGAACGGAATGCGGATACATCCATGACAAAATGGTAAAAAACGGACGCCGCGGTTTCCCAACCGTTGACAGAGTCCGTCCGTGCTGATATAATAAAAAACGAAATGATTTTTGAAGGAAATCGGGAGCGGCACATGAAGGACGGCGTCTCCATGCGTACGGAACGGATCAAATATATCACGGCAGTTCTGCTTTACGGGACCATCGGCGCGTTCCTGCGGTTCGTAAATCTTCCCAGCGAGATCGCGGCTCTGGGTCGGGGTGTGGTGGGCTCTCTGTTCATCCTCTGCTGGATGGCAGTCCGTAGGAGGAAGCCGGACCGCGCCGCCATCCGGAAGAACCTCTTCTGGCTGGTCCTGTCCGGGGTCTTCCTCGGCCTCAACTGGATCTTTCTCTTCGACGCCTATGTGAAGACAACGGTGGCCGCCGCCAGCCTGTGCAATTATATGGCTCCCGTGCTGGTGGTTCTGGCCGCGCCGCTTCTGCTCCGGGAAAAGCTGAACCCGAAAAAGCTCCCCTGCATCCTGGCGGCTGTGGTCGGAATCGTACTGGTGTCGGGTGTCACGGAATCGGAGGGAGGAAATCCCGTCGGCATCGCCCTGGGGCTGACGGCGGCTCTGTGCTTCACGGGGATCGTGCTGTGCAACCGAAAGATCCGGGGGATCGAGGCCCTCGACAAATCCGTGGTTCAGCTGGCAGTTTCCGCTCTGACGATCCTGCCCTATGTGATCCTGCACAATCTGAATGCGGAGCTGCACCTTGATCTGCGCTCGGTCCTGATCGTGCTTCTGTTGGGCGCGGTCCACACGGGCTTCGCCTACTGCCTGTATTTCAGCGGCATGGGGTCCCTGCCCGTCCAGACCGTCGCCATTCTGGGGTATCTGGAGCCGGTGGTGTCCGTTCTCTGCTCCGCCGTCTTTCTGAAGGAGCCCATGACCCCGGCTGGATGGGTCGGCGCAGTCCTGATTCTGGCGGCGGCCGTCGTCAGCGAGCTGATCCCGGATCCGGTATCGGAAAAATAAAGACAAACAGGACGGGAGCCTGTCCCTCGAACCGTGCCCAGCATGACATACGGTCCGGAGACGGCTCCCGTTTTGTATGTCCGGATGAAACTCAGACGCTCCGCACAAACAGCGTGCCGAGGGACCAGGGCTTCAGGGAGGGCATTACGGCGGTCCATTCCTCCCCGTCAGAGGACAGCAGGGGAAGCTCCCGCAGAACTGGCTGTCCCTGAGCGGCGAACACGCAGGACGACCGGCCAGGATCCAGCGCGGGTCTGCGCAGTCGGAGCACCAGCGGTCCGCTCTCTCCCACCGTGCAGTTCAGCACCGACACCGACGTCAGCCGTCCCGCTTCATCCTCCCTCGGCAGCAGAACAGCCCGGATCCCCGTCTCCAGCACGGCAGTCAGACGGTTTTGGGAGATCGCGTCGGCAGCTCTCAGGATCTGGTTGCGCCGGTCCAGAGAGATGACGCTGTTCCAGGGAGAATTCCCAAACACGGCCCAGCGCGCGCCCTTCCCCGTCCGGACCAGCGCGGAGGCGATGCCGAAGGGATGCGGACCGTCGGGAAACAGGGGCTTTGTGGCAGGATTGGCAGTTTCAAAGAGGCCGAGAATCTCCGTGGAGCCGTCCCGGTCGGAGAGGACCCAGCCCCGGTTGATGTGGAAGCTCTGGTTCCAGGTTTTCCCGGCGGCTCCTCCGTTGACCGGATGATCCGTGAACCGCTCGTAGAGCCGGAGGGTGTCCGACGGTTCAGCCGACGCGCCCAGCATGGAGCCGAAGCCACGTTCCTCCAGCCGGATCAGCGCGTCGCCGGATGTGACGACGGGCTTTCCCAGCAGCTCCTCCAGCTCCCCGTCCGTCATGGTGCGGACCGCGTCGGGATTCAGCACGTACACCGGATCGTGACGGCAGTCGAAGGACAGAGGGATCGCGGTGCCCCGCAGAGCGGACCCGGGGAACGCGAAGGGCTCGCCCGTCCAGGCAAACGCCCCTTCCCCCGGAGCGAGCCGCCTCTTCCACATCTCCCCGCCAAGCGCGCGCTTCAGCCCGCCCTGACAGGTGCCCTCTGACGCCTTGGACAGAAGCTCCCAGTACGGACGGTGCACGGCAAAGGCGGCCAGCATGTCCCCGTGCCAGTCCATGGATTCGTTGGCGTTCATCAGCATGGCGTAGGACATGGCGGTGGCTCCCGAGGCCAGATAGAGGGTCGTTTCGTAGCAGGTCCCGGCGATGGTCTTTCCGTACCGCACGTCGGGCAGATTCTCGATTTCAGGCCGGATCTCCGTCACATAGTCCGGCAGAAGGGCGTTCTGCCAGGAGATGGAGTCCATTTTGTCCAGCATGGCGTTTGGATCGTGGTCGTTGTACGCGCCTCCGCCAGGCCGGTATTTCGGCGGCTTTCCGGTGGCCTCCCGCATGGCGTCGAAGAGGTGTCCCAGGCCGGAGCCGGAATACCCGCCGTTGCATCCGTTCTGCAGGCCCATAAAGGTCTCCGGACTGGCCTCATGCACCGCACGGGACAAGTCGAGAGTGAAGCTGTACAGCCCGTCCCGCACGAACCGGACCCAGGCTTCCCGTACCTCTCCCGCCTCATAGCCCAGCTTTTCCGCCAGCTCTTCCCGGGTGAAGGACCATCCGTTCCGCCGGTTGAAGGCCGCGACGCAGTCCTCGCAGAAGCATCCGAGATGAACGGGAGCGTGATTGACCGCCCGCAGATCGTCGTCCACCCATACCGTGTGAGGGCGGATGGCGGCGCAGTAGGCGGAAACCTCCTCCGTCACGTACCGTCTGAGGGCGGGATCGTTCCAGCAGAAGCAGTACCGCGCCGCAGTGCCGTCCGGTCCTACCATGCTCCGCACGGGGGATCCCTCGTACACTAAACCGGAGCAGTCCCGCGCGCTCATGTACTCCCCGTGACCGATGGTGTTGGAAATCTGCAGGGAGACCCGCAGGCCGCATTCCCTGAGCCGCGCCGCCGTGCGTCCGAGCGCCTCCGCCGTCCTCCGGTGGACGTCCATGGGCGGAAAACCGTAATTCGAGGCCAGCCAGACCTCGTCGCAGGATCCCGGGTGCTCCCGGACGATCCGGATAAACTCCTCCATAAAGGCGGGATCCATCTGCGTAGTGGAACCGAGCCGCTGTGTCAGCATCACAAACCTCCGAATTTGCGCGGAAGGAGATCCCCTCCGATTTGTCATGATTATACCATACCGCCTCCCGGACCGTCAAGCGGAAACCACAGCGGAACCCGGGCGGCATCTGAAAAAAGTCCGGCGGCTGGCGAACCAACCGTCGGACTCTTTGTTTATTCGGTCAGATGAACCGCAGGCGGGACTCAGTGTCTCTTCTTGGCGGCGGCAAAGCGGCAAAGCCGGCGAGGGAGATCACGGAGGCCACGGCGGCGATCACGCCGAAGTCGAAGGTGTTGGGAGCCTCGGCCTTCTGGTCGAGGGTCTGGTCCACGGAGGCGTCGCCTTCGCCGCTCACCACGATCTCGTACAGGGAGTTGCCCCATTCGGTCGCTCTCTTGGAGGAGTGGATGGTGATGTAGCGGACGGCTGTGGTGTCGAATTCGAGGACGTTGTTGGCGTCGGCGTTTCCGGTCACGGTGGCGAGGGT
>CACYWX010000232.1 GCA_902778205.1 uncultured Ruminococcus sp.
GTGTGAAAAAGAAGCTGAAAAAATGCGCTGCACGTTACCCCGTGCTGCATGTTGAGAGGAGAGCTGCACCAGTGGAAATTATAAAAGTTCTTGCCAGGCTTCTTTCAAGAAGCCGCGTTTCCCTTTTAGCTTGAGATTGGTATGAGGCAGGAACCGCTCCCGCGGCAATACAAAAACCCCGGAATCGGAGCAAATGATTCCGGGGATCCTTTTTATTTCGTCTCCGTCCTCCTTCAGCAGCCATGAAGAGGCGGGCGGGACGTTTTTTTGTCCGTTTTTTCCGGACTTACGCCATCTTGTTGAGGAGGAGGGTGAACTCGCTCTTCTTGTGGGCGGCGTTGTTCTTGTGAAGCATTCCCTTCGCGGCGGCCTGGTCCACCTTCTTGACGGCGGCGGTGTAGGCGGCACGGGCGGCTTCCTTGTCACCGGACTCGACGGCGGCGAGGAACTTCTTCACGGTGGTCTTCAGCTGGCTCTTGAACATCTTGTTCTGCAGGGTCTTCGCGGAAATAACCTTTACGCGCTTCTTCGCGGATTTAATGTTGGGCATGACAGCTCTCCTGATAAAGAATGATTAATGGGCGCCGGCGTCCGTGAGATCCGGGTTGGGCAGGTCCGCATCCGTCTCCCTTCCGCCTGAGAGGGTGCGGTCGGAGACATGTTCATACAGTATGATATTGTATCACGTTTTTTCCCGCTTTGCAAGGGGTGCGGGAGAGATTTTCACCGGAATATTCCACAAGTTTTCGCGCCGTCCTCTCTCAAACGGCGTGAAAAGCGACCATCAGCCGAATTTTTCCTCGTTGGCGGCGTAGGTGTCCACGGCGTTGGCTATGGCCTTCTCCACAGCCTGCTTGATATTCGCGTAGGAGGTGGTGATCTCCTCGTTCGACAGGCCGCAGAGGTACTTCTGGCAGACGGAGTACAGCTGATTGAAGCCCATGGTGCTGCACAGCTCGAAGGTGATGTTCTCGAAGATCAGGTCGATGATCCGCGCGCTCTCCTCGTCCCGGACGCCCTTGTAGCAGATGACCTTCTCGAAGGCCGCGTCCCGGATGTAGTCGTAGCCGTAGGCCGCCATGGCGTCGGTCAGGGTCCCGGACATGGTCAGGGTGTCCCCCGTCACGGTCACGGGGATCACCGGCGTCATGCAGACCCAGGGCTGGCTGAACTCCACATAGCCCGCCTGAGCTTCGTCGTACTTGGGCGAGGGCAGGATGCCGTAGTCGTACTCCAGGGACCGGTAGTCGTCCAGCGCGAAGGAGCAGACCACGAAGAAGAGGGTGTTCCCGTTCTCGATGCACTTGTCCATGTCGATGTTGGGATGGCCGGAGGAGAAGATGCCGGGCTCCTTGAAGAAGGCGGCCACCTTCTGCATGAAGCTCACCAGGCGCTCGTCCTCCAGACAGCAGCGGAGCGCGCCCTCCCGGTTCTCGATGAAGTGCATGTCCGCGCCGAGAATCGGCATCTCGAAGCAGTCGGACATGATGCCCACCCGGTCGGAGCCGTCGCCGCGGATCTCACCGTCGCCGTTCGTGTCCGCCGCAGCCGTCCGGGACAGCTCGGCCATCCTGTCAAAGGTCCACGCGCCGCGCTCCACCAGCCCGTAGAGGCTCTCCAGCCCCAGGTCCGCCGCCATGTCCCGGTTGAACATGGTGATGTACGCCGAGCCGTAGTACCGGGGGGAAATGGCGGAGCCGGTGAAGTAGGTGCTGTTCCCGATCTTCCCGGCGGCGTTGACCTCGGGCATCCAGTAGGCCTCGTTCAGCCGGATCCCGTCCACCAGATTCAGGGGATAGGCGTATCCGGCCAGGGAAAGTCCCTTCGCCACGGTGGCCTGGTCCTGCAGGATCATCCGGTATTCGTCGTCCCCGGCGGCGATGCTCTTGGTGAGGAAGCCCACCGCGTCCCCGGTGCCGTCCCGGTTGTCCATCTTGAAGGCGGTGTTGAACTTCTCCGCCATGAACTGATCCCGGCGGAACAGCGCGTCGTTCACGGCCTCCCCGGTCTCCTCCTCCGCGACGTTGATGGTCAGGCTGTTCAGGATGCCGGCAATGGTGTTGGTGGTGTAAACGGTGAAGTCCTCACCGCCGAAGTCCGTGAAGGTCATGGCGTCGGTGAAGCGGGGCGCCTCCGTTTCGGCGGGCTCCGTCTCCTCATCCCCGGGGACGGTCTCCTCCGGCGCGCCCTCCGTTACGCCTCCGGCGCCGTTTCCGGAGGACTCCTCTCCTCCCTGACAGCCCGCGAGGGCCGAGGTCAGGGTCAGCAGGGCCAGCAGAAGAGCGCCCGTCCGTTTCATGCGATTCATATCCGAATCCTCCGTGATTCACCCCTCCGTCAGCAGGACCGGCAGAGGATAGAAGTTGAGATAATCCGCGGCGGCGTTGTAAAAGCGGATGCCGCGGTAATCCGAATAAGGCGGCGCGCCGTACTGACCGTGCACATGGCCGGCATAGCACCGCTTTACCCCGTGGGCCTCCATGACGTCCACCAGGGGATCCAGACGGAACTCTCCGTACACCGGCGGGAAGTGGAGGAACACCGTCGGCGGATCCGCGATCCCTCCGGACGCGCAGAGCTTTTCCGCCGCCGCAAGGGAGAGGGAAAGCCGCTCGCATTCCCGGTTTACCAGCTTGCCGTAGTCCGCGGGGATGGCGGTCTGCTGTCGCTCGTCCAAGAACCATCCCCGGCTCCCGGCCAGTACGATCCCCTCCGCCTCGTGGGCATTGTTGTAGAGGAAATCCAGCGTCCCAAAGCCCCGGTCCAGGAAGAACCGCTTCATCTTCGTCACGCTCGTCCACCAGTAGTCGTGGTTCCCCTTTCCGAGCAGCTTCCGGCCGGGGAGCGCGTCCAGAAAGGCGAAATCCTCCGCGGCCTCCTCCAGGGTATCGGCCCAGGAGATGTCCCCCGGCACCGCCACCGTGTCCCCGTCCCGCACCACGGCCCGCCAGCGCGCCCCGATCTTCGCCGCGTGGTCCGTCCAGCGGGTACCGAAGCGGTCCATGGGCTTGGGACGGCCGAAGGACAGATGGAGATCCGCCATGACCCAGACCGACATCAGTGCTCGAAGGGAACGCCCGCCATGCCCGCCGGATCGATGACCCGCTCAAAGCGGACGGGCAGGGTCTCGGTTTCGGCCAGAGGAGTCGGGACCGGCCATCCCGTGGCGGAGGACAGGGCCCGCAGTCCGTCGTAGAGCCCGCCGTCCTCCGGAGTCTCCAGTCCCAGGGCGCGGGAGACCGGCGCGGCGAACTTGAAGGGGCTGGCGGTGGAGGCCAGGATCACGGGGAGCGCGTCCCCGGTCTCGTCCCGGTACTGCTTCACGGCGCCCAGTCCCACGGCGGTGTGGGGATCGGCCAGATACCGCTCCTCTCTCCAGGTGTTTCCGATGACGGACAGGGTCCCCGCCTCGTCCACGGAATACCCGGAGAATACGGACCGGATCCGCTCCATCAGCTCGTCCGGCGCGCGGTACTGTCCCTCCCGGGCCAGAGAATCCATCAGCCCGGCGGTTACCCCGGCTCCGCCCATGACCCGCAGCAGCCGCTCCAGATTGGAAGAGATGAGGATGTCCATGGAGGGGCTGACGGTCTTGTGGAACTCCCGCACCCGGTTATAGACTCCTGTGCGGATGAATTCCGTCAGCACGTCGTTGCGGTTGGAGGCGCAGATCAGCCGCTTCACGGGAAGTCCCATCTCCCGGGCCAGATACGCTGCGAAGATGTTGCCGAAATTCCCGGTGGGCACAGCGGCGTTCACGGGATCCCCCATGCGGATGCGCCCGGCGTTCACCAGATCGCAGTAGGCGGAGATGTAGTAGACGGTCTGCGGGACCAGACGCCCCCAGTTGATGGAGTTGGCGGAGGAGAAGAAGAAGCCGCAGAGGTCCGCTTCCTAGGCCAGGTCCCGGTCGGCGAAGATGCGCTTCACGCCGTTCTGGGCATCGTCGAAATTGCCCCGGACCGCCACCACATTCACGTTGCCGCCCCGGGTGGTCTGCATCTGCCGGGCCTGCATGGGGCTGACGCCGCCCGTGGGATAGAACACGGTGATGGCCACGCCCTCCACGTCCCGGTAGCCCTCAAGCGCGGCCTTGCCGGTGTCGCCGCTGGTGGCCACGAGGATCTGGGCGGTCCTCCTCTCCCCGGTCATGACCAGAGCCCGGGACAGAAGCCGCGGCATGATCTGCAGGGCCATGTCCTTGAAGGCGGAGGTGGGACCGTGCCACAATTCGAGGGCGTACACGTCCCCCTCCAGCGCGCGGATGGGAGCGGGTCTCTGCCCGAAGGCCGCGGGATCCGCCGTCATGGGAAATTTCTCCGGGGAATAGGCGGCGCGGCAGTCCTCCTCCAGCAGGGCGGGATCGTAGTCCGTCAGATAGCGGGACAGGATGAAGGCCGCCCGGGCGGGGTAGTCCATGGCGAGCAGGGCGGTAAAATCCGCGGGGGACAGGGCCGGCACGGACTCGGGCAGGTAGAGTCCACCGTCCGGCGCGAGTCCCTCCTTGATGGCCTCCGCCGCCGTCACGGTGCGGGGGGAGGGGGCGGTGTCGCGGGTACTGTAGTAAAGCATAGACGATCCTTTTTTCGGAAAAATCAGATATTGTTTTCGAGGAACCGCAGGACGTTCCCGTAATAGATCCCGTCGATCTGCTCCTCCGTCATGCCGCGTTCGCGGAGACGATCCGCGGCGGTGGGGAGGTGGGAGATCTCGCAGAGGTCCTCCGGCACGTCGGAGCCGTCGTAGTCGCAGCCGAAGCCGGCATGGCCGGGAGCGAGGCTTTCGTAATGGCAGAGGTGAGCCGCCGCGTCGTCCGCCGTCACGGTCTCCTTGTCCGAGAGGTGGCGCACGTAGAGGGAGATCCCGGCGACGCCGCCCATACCGGTCAGGCGGAGGTACCGCTCGTCGGTCAGGTTGCGGGAATGGTTGTGAAGCGTCCAGGCGTTCATGTGGGTGGCCACGGGGGATTTTCCCGCCGCCTCGCACAGGTCGAAGATCTCGTCCTGGGATCTGAAGGAGGCGTGGGACAGGTCCGGCACGATGCCCACCCGGAGCATTTCCCGGACGGCCTCCCGCCCGAACTCCGTCAGGCCGTGGTCCGTGTCGTGGGATCCGCCCATGCAGGTGTCGCCGCCCCAGAGGGGAGTCACCACGCGGATGCCCAGACGGTACAGTTCCTCCACCCGCTCGAGGTGTCCGGCCAGGATCCGGGCGTCCTCCACGGTCAGCACCGAGGCGAACTGCCCGCCCGTCCGGTCCCAGGTCTTCACATCCTCCCCGGAGCAGAGGACGGTCACGCCGTTTTTCTCACACTGGGAGAGAAAATACTCCCGGGACCGGAGAAAGTCCTCCCAGCCCTCCTCGTCGGAGAAGCGCGGAGAGGTGAAGAAGGCGTTCAGATGGAGGTATTTTTCAAAGACCGAGGCCCGCTCCAGGGAAATGTGCAGGTCGTTCGAGAAAAGCTCCTTCCCGCCGTGATACAGGGCCATGGCGGTGTCGCAGTGCATGTCGCAGAGTTTCATGATTATTTTCTGCCTTTCCGCGAAAGGCACCGACGGGGCATGAAACCGGCGGCCTTCCGCTGAGTAAAGTTTTGTGGTACAATAGGTTCCGAA
>CACYWX010000233.1 GCA_902778205.1 uncultured Ruminococcus sp.
GGTGTTCCGCACTCTGCGGAGTGCGGCTCAGGGCTCTGCCCCGAGACCCTGCGACCTTTTGTAAAAGGTCGATCAAAACTTTTGGACTGTTTTGCGACAACCCCATTTGTATAATCGGATCATTCTTCTCATTCTTCGGACTGCGTCAGGACCGGGTTCCGGGGATCGGGATCTCGAAGACCGCGACTGCCGCGGGAGGAAGAAACGCCTCGTTCCCGGTAACCGTCCGTGTGACCGGATCGAAGCAGGCGGCGTTCTGAGGTGTGACCTCCGTTGTCGGATCGTCCGGGGCGATTTCGTGCACAATCATGCCGCCCTCCGGCGTTTGTCCGTCCAGCGTCACGGCCAGGGACAGCGGCGTGTCCATGGAGGGATTCACGGCCAGCAGATAAACCCTGTCCTCCCGGATCCCAGCCGTGGCGTCCACGGAACCGTCGCTCCGCACGTCGGCGTACCAGTCCCCGGCATACCGGCCGAACAGACGCATGACCTGCCCCACCGGCTGGAGGTACGGCTTTCCGCTTCCGCGTGGCGTCGGGATCAGAATGGCGTTGACCTGCCAGCGGTTCCCGAAGAAGTCCGCCAGAGTGGCGATGTCCAGCACGTCGCTGTGGCGGAAAATCACATTGAAATTCCGCGCGTAAGCGACGCCGGCCATCCAGGAGGACAGCACGTCGCACCGGTTCCGGCCTCTCAGCGCGAAATGCCCCTCGGTCATGGCCAGCCGTTTGCCGTACGGGGCCACCTGTTCCTTCATCTCCCGGAGCTTTCCGTCCAGAATTGCGGGAACGGACATGAGGTGCTCCCAGGTGTGCGCGGGATCCCGGCGGTATTCCGTGTCGTACAGCGGCGAATCCGGAAGGGCGGAGCCGTAGTGGCAGTGGAAGGCGATGTGGCTCACCATGTCCCCGGCCGCTTCGCACATGGCGGGTGCCCATCCGCTGTCTCCCCAGGCGATGAGCCGGACGGAGGGATCGGCGTCCAGCGCGGCCCGGGCGAACCGGACGGTGGCGGAGACGGCCTGCTTCACATCGTAGCCGTTTTTGTCGTAGGAGGTCTCGTTTCCGATCTGCCACCAGCGGACATTGTAGGGTCCGGAGGGATCGTGGAGGTTCCGCAGCGGGTCGTCGGGGTCGTTGCAGTAGCGCACCCAGGCCGCCGCCTCCTCCGCCGTGCCGAACCGGTCCTCTCCCTCCCTCGGATACGCCCAACGCATCCGGCCGTCCGACTCCATGTTGAAGACGAAGAGGGGCTCCGCCCGTTCGGTCTCACCCGCAGCGCGGCAGAATTCGACGAACTCCCTTGTGCCGACGTGATTGGAATACAGGCCGTCCCAGCAGAGATTCAGCATGGGCTTCCGCTCCGCCATGGGCCCGACGCCCTCTCGCCAGTGATAGTACGACGCGAAGCACCCGCCCCAGCGGATCATGCCCGGCCGCAGGGAACGGACCAGCTCCGGAAGCTCCTCGCGCCAGCATTCGCGGACGTAGTCCCATCCGGCGTCCACCGACGAATCCGCCGTTCCCAGGGGCTCCATGAACTGCATGGCCAGATAAGGGGACACGCGCCATTTCTTCTCCGTGGAAATATTCAGCTTCATTCCGTTCCTCCCTGCACATCGAGACCGGACGCATTAGCGGATCAGTACAGGCCGACGAAGGACAGCACGGGGCAGACGCGGGAGTCCAGGATCCGGATCCGGACGGCGTCGGTCTTCACCGGTTCGAACCGGAGGAGCTTCTGATAGCCCACCGTGGTCCCGGAGGCGATCTCCCGCCATTCTCCGCCGATCCGCGCGTCCATGGCAAACCGCTCGATCCGCTGGCCCATGGGGATGTGCTCCTTCAGCTTCAGGATGGAAATCTCCCGCTCCCCGGGCAGGGTGACGGTGACGGATACCGCGTTATCGCCGTCGAAGGGCTTATAGTACGCTTCATAGCTGTCCGTCCGGAGGTGGTCCGCCGTATTGTAGCCGTCGTCCGGTCCGTCGAACTCCGCGTCCGCAGCCAGATTCACGGCGAAGAGGCGGCGCAGGGCATCCCCCATTTCCGCCAGGGCCGCCGTGTCGTTCTCGTGGAACAGGCCCCGTCTGTCCGGCGGGATGTTCAGAAGCAGGGTGGAGTTGCCTCCCACGGAGCGGAACCACAGCTCCACCAAATTCTCGGGGGAGCGGACCCTGGAGTCCTCGGAGGCGTGGTAGAACCAGCCCGGCCGGATGGAGGTGTTGGTTTCGCAGGGACTCCATTTGAAGCCCGTGGCGTTCCGGAGAAGCTCCCGGCTGCCCAGATCCTGCTGCGTCGCGTCCAGCCGACGTTCCCGGAAGGCCGCGCCGTCCTCCTTCTGACTGGCCTCCGCCACCTCCGGCGCTTCGCCGAATCCCGTGGGAAGCACAGACCATTCGCTGGGACGGGTCTGACCGGCCTCGTTGCCGCACCAGCGGATGTCCGGACCGCAGACGGAGATGGCCGCCCCGGGCTGGAGCCGCCGGATCAGGGAGTAGTAGCGGTCCCAGTCGTAGATCTGTTTCTTTCCGTTGGGTCCCTCGCCGCAGGCGCCGTCGAACCATACCGAGAAGATCTCCCCATAGCCGGTCAACAGCTCCGTCAGTTGGGCGCAGAAGTAGTCGTCGTAGGCCCGGCCCTGCCCGTATACCGGCTGATTCCGGTCCCAGGGGGAGAGGTAGACGCCGAATTTCAGACCCCGCTCCCGGCAGGCGTCGGATACCTCCCGGACCACGTCGCCCTGTCCGTTTTTCCAGGGGGAATTCCGGACGGAGTGGGAGGTCAGGGCGGAGGGCCACAGGCAGAACCCGTCGTGGTGCTTGCAGGTGAGGATCAGTCCCTTCATGCCGGCGGAAACCAGGGCGTCCGCCCACTGTCCGGCGTCGAAGGCCGTGGGATTGAATACGGATTCCGGTTCGGTACCGTCTCCCCATTCCCGGTCGGTGAAGGTGTTGACGGTGAAATGGACGAAGGCATAGAATTCCATCTGCTCCACCGCCAGCTGACGGGGCGAGGGATGGATCTTGACCAGGGCTTGATCGAATATGAAATCGGGATACATGCTTTTTTCTCCTTTTGATTGACAGGGCAGGATTATGGCGGAACGGGATCCGTCGCTTATTCTTCGGTGTAACCCACGTTGTCTCCGGTCACCGCGATGCGGAGTCCCATGGGAGTGTCCTCCGCCGTGCCGCCCGTGAGACCCTCCACCCGGTGGATGCCGCACAGCAGCAGGGAGACGTTCTTCCGCCCGCCGGTGAAGCGGTGGATCACGGTTTTGCCGATCCGTCCGGCCTCGTCCCGGAGCACGGTCCTGCCGGAGAGATCCCGCACCGTGCATACCGCGCCGTCGCCCATGGCATAGCACCGGAGGGTGACGCCGTCGGCATAGTCGTACACCGCGTCGCGCTCGTTCGATCCCACGGCGACGATGGAATTCTCACGCACCAGCAGGGGCAGGGTGAAGAAGCCGTGGTTTTCCCGCACGAAGCGGCCGCCGGCCTTCTCCTCACCGGTGAACCAGTCGGTCCAGCGTCCCTCGGGGAGATAGTATTCCACGTCCCCTTCCTTTGTAAACACCGGCGCAGCGAGAAGACTGTCTCCCAGCATGTACTGGGTGTCAAGATCGGCGGCGCACCGGTCTCCCGGGTACTCCAGCACCATGGCCCGCATCATGGGGACGCCGGTCTCGTGGGTGCGGCAGGCTTCGTCCCACAGATAGGGCATGAGGGAGCATTTCAGCCTGGCGAAGGTCCTCAGCACGTCCACGGATTCCTCCCCGAAGAGCCACGGGACCCGGTAGGAGCCGGAGCCGTGGAGGCGGGAATGGGTGGACAGGAGCCCGAAGGCAGACCAGCGGTTGTAGACGTCGGCCGTTGCTGTGCCCTCGAAGCCGGAGATGTCGTGGCTCCAGAAGCCGAAGCCGGACAGGGTCAGGGACAGACCGGCCCGGAGGGATTCGTTCATGGAGAGGTAGTTGGAGTTGCAGTCGCCGCCCCAGTGGACGGGGAATTTCTGCCCTCCGGCGGTGGCGGAACGGGCGAAGAGACAGGCCTCCCCGACGCCGCGCTCCCGCTCCAGAAGCTCAAAGACGCATTTGTTGTAGAGATAGCTGTAGTAGTTGTGCATCTTCACGGGATCGCTGCCGTCGTGATAGATGACGTCCGTGGGGATCCGCTCGCCGAAGTCGGTCTTGAAGCAGTCCACCCCGTCCTCCATCAGCGATTTCAGCTTTCCCTGATACCATTCGCAGGCCACGGGATTGGTGAAGTCCACGATCCCCATGCCCGCCTGCCACAGATCGGTCTGCCACACGTCGCCGTCGGGCTTCATCAGCAGGTACCCGGCGTCGGCGGCCTCCCGGAAGGCGGGGGATTTCTGGCCGATATAGGGGTTGATCCAGACGCAGATCTTCAGGCCCCGGTCGTGGAGCTTTTTGAGCAGCCCCCGCACGTCGGGGAAGACGTTTTTGTCCCATTCGAAGCCGCACCACTCGTTCTCCCGCATCCAGTAGCAGTCGAAGTGGAAGACGTGGAGGGGAATGTCCCGCTCCAGCATGCCGTCCACCATGGAGAGTACGGTTTTCTCGTCGTAGGAGGTGGTGAAGGAGGAGGTGAGCCAGAGGCCGAAGGACCAGGCCGGGGGCAGGGCGGGGCGTCCGGTGAGGGCCGTATAGTTCCGGAGCACATCCTTCATGTCTCCCCCGCCGATGACCATAAAGTCCAGCCGCTCACCGGGGACGGAGAACTGGGCGCGGGTCACCATTTCGGAGCAGAGCTCGTAGGACACCCGGTCCGTGGAGTTGACGAAGACGCCGTAGCCGCGGCTGGAGATGTAGAAGGGGATGTTCTTGTAGGCGATCTCGGTACAGGTGCCGCCGTCCTCGTTCCACATGTCCACGACCTGGCCGTTCTTGACGAAGGGGGTGAACCGCTCGCCCAGGCCGTAGAGCTTCTCTCCCAGGTTCACGTCCAGCTGAGCCCGCATAAAGGGGCCCTGGGGCGTGGTCATATAGGAGATCATGGATTTGCCGTACCGCTCGCCCACGGCGGTCAGGAGGCGGTCCTGATAATAGAAGGTGAAGAGGGCGGGATTCTTCCGGATCACAAGGGAGGTTGAGCCGCTCTTTACGGTGACGGTGTTCCCGTCGTCCCGCACGTCCAGGGGGCAGGGAACGGTGTTCAGCTCGAATTTCGGCTCCTTTCTCCGTCCTCCGGCGAAGTGTACGGCCTCCAGGCGGATGATGTCCGGGGCGGGGGAGGAGACGGTCAGCTCCAGAACGGGACCGCCCATGGCCCGGGCGTCGTGGCCGTAATTGACGATATACAGGTAGAGGGAATCGCCGTTTTCGGAGCGGTCGAGGCGGGTCTCGCGGATCTGGACGGCGTCGCAGGAGTCCACGCCGGGCAGGTTCATCCAGTAGCCTTTGGTGAATTTCATTGGGAAGCCCCTTTCCGATGGTTGGTTTACGGGCATTATACCATATCCGTCGGGAAATTGGAACGGGCCGGGACAAATCGGGAGAAAAAATCCCCGGAGGGGGAAGTCTGAAATTGGCTCCCTCCCAGAGGGAGCTGTCAGCTGTGCTGACTGAGGGAGAGTCGG
>CACYWX010000234.1 GCA_902778205.1 uncultured Ruminococcus sp.
GTATTCCCATCATACTGTCACCTTCTCCGTATCATACGAAAGAAGTGCGCTCCAGTATATCACAAGTCTTTTTTGATGTACCAAACGACCGGCTCCACGGATCGGAACCGGCCGTCAGGTTCAGGTACTTTTTCAAGTCGTTTTCGGAGGCAAACCGTACCTGCGTTGCGCCCACGTATGCGGCAAAAGCTTTCAAGTCGGCCCGCTTCTCATCGCGCAGGGTCAGCAGATAGTAATGTTGCTTTTTCTTGTCCCGCAGGAAAAGGTTCTTCGCCCATGTTTCAGGCTCCGGCAGATCCGCTTCCATGATTCTGAATTCGCGAAAACCCAATAAAGAAGCCGGTTTCGGAGGATCGAGCCCCGGGCTCGAAATATTTTTACAGATTTTTTCCCTCTTCGCGCAACATTCCCGGGGCGTGGATTGTATACGGGGCAGAAGGGACAGAACGGACCGCCGCGGGTCAGGAATCACAACAGGGATCGCGGTCCGTTCAGGAAGAGCACGGCACGCCGGGTCCTGCGCCGACAGCCGGGCCGCCCGCTCCGAGGGGGAGAATAGGGACCTCCTCCGAAGAGCCGAGGCATTCCCCGGATCCGCTTCCGGACAGAATACCGGACAGCCGCAGGGGATGCCGGAGCCGCCGCCGTCAAACGACGCCATTCATGCAAAAAAAAGGCCGTTTATGCGGATGGACTTGCTAACCGGAAAGGGGTGCTGTATAATCTCAATCAGCCAGTAGATAGGGGGGAGCGGCTTCTGCGGCTCCTCCGCGGGTTCGTCTGAAGCCCCGGGCATCCGGAAATCGCATGCCGTGAAATGAAGCCCGTCCGGCCTTTGTTGAAAAGGAATAGACGCGGCGGCAATTATAAACGGTTATTATATTAAACTTTTTATGAACATGCGTTTGACACGGGGACGGAGATGTGTTATAATTAACCCGTGTCTCTTATCGGGATAAAAGGCGACCGGCGGAACGGGTCCGATCCGACGCAGACAGGCTCTGTGCGGACGCACCCCGAACTGTGTGCGGAACTGCGGCCGAACATGCATCATTTTGAGAAGGTCGGTGTGCGGACTGCCGTTGCCATCTCACCCGCCTGCGGGAACCGTCGAGGTGACGGCTGATCCGCGGGACTCATCCGGCGTCGGGCCGATGTAATTAACGCTCCGGCGCGTCGAAAGGTGATGTGACACGATTGGATTTATATCTGAGTAACGAAACCGTTGTATCGGCAGCCAAAAGGCGCAGGCGAAAACTGGCGTTCTCTTGGCTGGCATCGGCGGTGGCAGTTACGACCGTTGCGGCGCTGGTCATGCCTGCGACTACGACGGAATACGCTCCCGCGTGCGGATTTGAAGAACATGTCCACACGGAAGAGTGTTACGTCACGGAGACGCGGCTGATATGTCCGCTGGAGGAAACGGCAGGGCATATCCATACGGAGGAATGCTTCCTCTCCGAACCCGCGTATATCTGCGGTCTGGACGAAGATCTGGAGCACGTTCACGGCGAAGCCTGCTACGAGCACATCTGCGGTCTGGAAGAGACTGAGGGACATACGCACGGCGAAACCTGCCTTGATCCCGAACCGAAACCGGTCTGCGGACTGGCGGTGGGGCCGGATCACGAGCACTCCGCCGACTGCATCGAATGGGAAGAAACCTTCGTATGCGGTCTGGATGAAGATCCGGAGCATGTACACACCGAGGAATGCGTCGAGCGGATCCCGCACTTCATCTGCGAGGTCCCGGCGGGGATCGGCCACGTACACAACGAGTACTGCTACGAAACCGTGCAGGTTCTGATCTGCGGCAAGGAAGAGCACACGCACACCGATGAGTGCTGCCACAAGCTGACCGGCGACCCACACGCGGACGTGGAAATCTCCCTTGACTGGGAGTCCACGCTCATCAACACGGAGCTCACCGGCGTCTGGTCCGACAACCTTGTGGCCGTCGCGAACAGCCAGAAGGGCTACCGCGAAAGCGAACTGAACTTTATCACGGACGCCTACAACGTCAAACGGGGCTACACCCGCTACGGCGAATGGTACGGCAATCCGTACGAAGACTGGAACGGCCTGTTCGTCATGTTCTGCCTGCACTACGCGAACATCCATAACGTTCCCGTCGATTCCAGTCCGGCCTGGTGGACCACAGCCGCGGCGGACGAAGGACTTCTGAGGGATCCTGAGGAGCTTCCGCTTCCCGGCGACATCGCCTTCTGCGACGACGACACCGACGGTCTGATCGACCGGGTGGGCATCGTCCGCGAGGTTATGGCAATCGAAGGGGAAGAGGGACCCGATACGGAGGTGCGCCTGATCATGGGCCAGCGTCAGCAGGGCGTGGGCGAGGAAATCTTGCGGGACACATCGCCGCGTATCTGGCGCTTCCTGAGAATCCCGAACCCATTCTGACGCCGGAAGAGGTTCTGGCGGAGCAGGCAGTCACGACGGCCCAGAACGAGGAGACGATCCCCGAAGAGGCCGTTCCCATGAGCGCCCCCGGCGACGTCTTCCTGACGGCCGATACGGGCGACGGCGTCACGGCGATTCTGACCGCGGCGGCTGAATCCTTCCCCTATCCGGCGGAGGAGCTGGTGCTCACCATCCGGGAGGTCGGAGACATGCCCGAGTACATCGCCATGGACGAAAGCGCCCCCTACGACAGCGCGGTACAGGACATCGATTCGCTGCTGGCTCCCGACGGGAAGCGGGCGGCGGACACGAGACTGTTCGACATAGCTGTCTGGCACAAGGAATACGCTCGATACCACCTTTACGGGATCCAATACGCTCCGCGGCGGTCTGAACATCTTAAAAAAGGTCGTTGACGAAACAGGCAATCCATTGAGGATGACGACTCGATGTTCCAGGTAAAGGTGGAGCTGACCGACGTGAGCGAGGACCAGGAGGACAAGATCTGGTTTGACACCTACGCGGTCGATTCCGACGGAGCCATTGTCAAGCCCACCGTCAAAGAGCTGACCAACTGGCTGAACACCAGCGACGGCAAGCCCGGCGCAACGGAGGAGGAGGCCAGGGACGGAAACGCGGACGCCTATCTCGAGAAGGTACAGGTCATCGACGCGGAGAAAGGCATCTACAAGAACGCGGAAGGCGTCCTGTACGGCGTGAACGGCAAATCACTCAAATACAACGATGAGACGAACTATATCGGCAAAGGTGGATACGGGAGCGAATCGGTCTATACCTCCGTTCTCGATCTGAAGGCCTCGTGGATGATCCGTATCGTGAATATCCTGAGCGGAGCCCGTTATGAGGTCACCGAGACGAACACGAACGGCATGGAGGATTCCTACGAGCACTGGCACGACAACAGCAGCTCGACGGTGAAGATCATCATCGGAAACACCAGCAGCAATATCCGGATCACGAACAAGCTGGTGGAGCGTCACGTGATTGTGTACAAGACCGATATGAACAACGTCCCGCTGGAGGGAGCCGTTTTCACCATCAACGGGGAGACGCTGACCTCCGGAGCCGACGGCTACACCGCCGTGATCGACCTTCCGGTCAGCGGGGATCCCTATGATCTGTCCGAAACCACCGCGCCCGACGGGTACATCCAGTTGACCGCGCCCGTGATCGTCAACGTAACCTCAGGCGGCGTGACGTACAAGCAGGAGAACTTTGACGGCGGGCATCTGCAGACGGCCGAGAAGGGCAAGGACGGCAACTACGTGATCCACGTCCGGAACAACCTCGGTGTCATCCTTCCCTCAACCGGCTCTATCGGCACCCTGCCGATTCTGGCGGCCGGAGCGGTTCTGGCGGTCGGATCCTTCACAGCCCTTGCGCTGGCGGAAATCCGGCGCAGAAGGCGGGAAGAGCCGTAATCAGCGGTTCAGTCTCGGCTGACCGTAAAAGCAAACGCCGTTTCCCTTGATGCGGGTGATAGCCTGTAAAAGGGAACGGCGTTTTGATTTTTGCCAATAAAAGAGTCCTTTGTTTTTTACCTTTGTTTTCCGTAAATATTGAATTAGCACCCGCAAATTTTATTTACCATGACGCTTGTAATGGGAGTTGAAATATGTTATAATAAATTAATAGGCTGGATCGCTCCGATTCGCTTTTAGCAAATATACAAAAACAATTTAGCACTATTATTTGCGCGCATTGCCTTGCATATTCACTGCTTCCCGGGAGCGGATCCCGGAGAGTCGTTTTTTTATTTTCCGGATCCAATTTAGCAAACGCTATATCCAATCAAGAGTACTGCTTTATTTATTCATTTTGATCAATCTTTGGAGGGCTTCAGCTTTATGAGAGGAAGACAGTTTATCAGCCTTGTGCTGTCGGTCCTGATGATCGGCAGTCTGCTGTCTCCCGGCCGCGGCCATGACCATCGCCGTGGTGGAGACGGAGCGGGTCGGGATCGCGCTGTCCGCCGCCGCGGGAGACCTGACAGTGAAGGTATTCGCACCTGAGACGGCCGGGATTCCGGGGGACGCCGTCCTGAAGGTGGAGGAGATCCCGGCGGAGGACTATCTTCCCGAGATCCTGCGGGATAACGAACGGGCGGTGCTGTCCCGGTTCGCCCAGATCTCGATCCTAGATTCCGACGGAAACGAGATCGAGACGGAGGACGACGTGGAGGTCACCCTGTCCTTCGACGCGCCCGCTGTGAAGAGGGGCTCGCTCCGGGTGGTGCATTTCCCCTCGGCTCAGAACCGGATCAAAGCCGGTATAAACAGAGCCGACGCTTCCGTCCTTACCACAGCGCTCGCGGCGTCGGATGAAGGGGAAGGTCCCGCGTATGAGGAGCTGTCTCATGCGCTGACGGAGGAGAACGGCCGGAGCACGGTCACCTTCACCACCGACGGATTCTCCGTATACGGCATCGTCTACACGGTGGACCTCTTCTGGTTCGACGAAAGCGGCGGCAGAAAAACCGAATACAGCCTGCCCGGCGGCGGGGGATCTCACTCGGCGAGCTTCTGTCACGCCTGGGCATCGCATGGGACGATCCGGAAACGGAGGAGAACGAGCTTTCCGCGTTTCTCGGTACCGTCGCATCCGTGACCTTCTCGGATCCTTCGCTGGTCTGGACGGGATACGCGGATGAGGATACCACGGTGGGCGGACTCAAGGCTTCCCGCGGTCTGACCTGCACATACAGCGCGGAGCTGACGGAGGAGGAGAGAGCGGAGCTCGACGGGTACGCCGTATTCGCCGTGGACTGGGCTGTGATCGCGCTCAACGCATGCCCCTGACGGATACGGAGATCGAGGTCGAGAAGAAATGGAACATTTCCCTGAGCCCGAAGGAGCTGGACGAGTTTCTGGCGAACTACCGGACGGAACACGGGGAGGAGTATAAGCTGGAGCTGGCGCTGAAGGCCAAGGCGAAGCAGAGCGGGGAAGCGGATTCGGTCTACATCAGCCCGATCGTCATCCGCCCGGAGACGAATCCGGAGGCCGGTCCCGACGATTCGCAGTACAAGACCGTCTGGCACGAGCTGGACGTGAACGGCGACCCGGCCAAGCACCACATCCCCACCGGCCTGATGGTCAGCGCGAAGTCCGATATCGATTCCGGCCTGTTCAAGGATGAAAAGGGGCGCCCCTACGAGTA
>CACYWX010000235.1 GCA_902778205.1 uncultured Ruminococcus sp.
AGCGGTAAAGGCTTTCCATGTCAACCAGCATATTTGTGCCAGGCCCGCTCCCCGCGGAATTCCGGAGGCTCTTCCCGGGGATGACGGATTTTCCGACACGCGGAGGCGTTTTTTCTTTTTCCGCTCTCTTGTAATGGCATCCGATTTATGGTATAGTTGACAGTGGGGACGGCTTTTGGTTCCGTCTCCCGTGCCGAACGCGCATACGTCGGCAGTTATGATTACGATTTCAGAGAAAGGAATCCGGTGCGTTCAGAATGAAAAAGCAGTCAGCGGCCGCTCTGTCCGTCCTCCTTTTGTCGGCGGGACTTCTCTGCGGCGCGTCAACCGTGTCGGCCGAGATCCCGACGAAGCCCTTCGACATCCCGGACGGCGGCCTCCGGTTCCGGTTCGACGGAGACGCGGAGGAGGCGTCCGGGACGGTCAGCGGAAGGCTCCGGGGAAATCCGCGCTTTGTCGAGGGCCGGGACGGGACGCCGGACGGAGCCATTTACTTCGAGACGGATACTCAGGCCGTGGAGCTCGGACTTGACGACATAGAAGGGAACTGGACCGCCAGCTTCTGGGTGAGGCAGACCCGCGTCCCGCATCATGTCTTCCTCTGCTCCAACATCACGGGCTCCCTCCGCGGGATCCAGGACGACGGGAAGGTGGGCGCCACCATGAACGGCATCGTCGACCGCTCGGTGCCCTGGGAGGTCCCGAACGACACGTGGACCATGCTGACCTTCGCCTACGACGACGACATGGAGATCACCTCGGTCTACATCAACGGGGAATTCTTCGACGGCATGTATGGCTGGCAGACGCTTGGGCTGACCCTCATCGGCAACGACGCGCCGGAGCAGAAGGGCTGGCAGAGCGCGCCGGAATATGCCCTGGACGACACATGGTTCTTCGGACGCCTGCTGTCGGACGAGGAGATCCTGTCGCTTTACGAAACCAACGAAGCTCCGCCCCCGCCGGTCCCGGAGGAGACGGATGCGCCCGAAGCCGAGCCTCTGCCGGAGGAGGTTCCGCAGGACGCGGAGACGGCGGAGATTGAGGCAGAGCCGGAGATCCCGGAGGATGAGGATTTGAACGGCTCCGAGGACTGGGACCTCACGGACGATCCGGTTGAGGGGACTGCGGTCCGCGAGAGAAAGCCCGGAGGGTTCTTTGCCATGGGAGCGGTCCTGCTTGCCGCGCTGTTTCTTGTCTGCGCCGGAGGCAGGGCTCTGTTCGGAAGGAGGTCGGGATGAACCGCAAGCTGTATCTGGCCGTGCTGGGGCTGTGCTTTATCGTGCTCCTGTGCGGCGCGCCCTTTATGAAGGCCGGGGAGGAGGCCGGAGTCTTCACGGTCCGCGACCTCGGCAACAGGACGGAGGAGGCCGAGCCCTACGAAGGCACCTTCGCCGACGGAGCGCTGAACGCCCTGGTGGGAGTCAAAAACGCCCTGACGCGCCTGTACACCGATTACATGCCGGGGTATTACGAGACCGTCTTCGCCTACGGCAAGGTCCGGGACACGCTGAACGCGCCTACCTCCTCCCTGTACGCGGATATGAGGGCAAACGCGGCGAAGACCCCGGAAACTCCTGCCGAACCCGATCCTGTCTCCGCCGTGGACACGCTGGAGGCCGGAGGAGAGGATCAGACTGAGACGCCGGAGCCCGAACCGGTCGAGCCCGTGGATCCCCGGGATCAGGTGGTGTCCGTGTCCTCCACGCTGCTCACCACCACGGGCACCCACCGGTATTACCGCATCGACGCGGAATTCGGGGACGGTTTTCAGACCTCGTTTCTGGACACGGCGGTGGTTCTGACGGACAAGTCGAAGGAATCCCGCGTCACCATGCAGGCGAAAAAGCTGAACCGCATCGCCGCGGCGGATCCGGACGTGAACTTCCACTTCATGCTCCTCACCCGGATGCAGGACACGGACTACTACGAGGACGTCATCGTCGGGGAGGAGTCCACCGGGAAGTACGCCGACCTGTTCCTCTCCCTGCTGGACGAGCGCATCACCGCGCAGAAATGGGACATCGGGACCCTCCGGGACCGGGTGGAGCGGGTCTACCTGACGGACCACCACTGGAGCACCTACGGCAGCTGGTTGGGCTTCTGTCAGCTCTGCGGCATGATCTGCCCGGAGCACGAGCCCGTGGCCCTGGGCGAACCCATCGATTTCCCCGAGACCCGGTTTTACGGAAGCGCGGCCCGGACCTGCCAGACGCTGGATCTCTGGGACCCCTTCCGCGTGTACGACTGCGATCTCGGGACCTACAAGTGCTCCCCCGTCTGGAAGTTCGACCGGCAGGTGAAATTCCTGGCGAAGCAGAAGTACGTGACGCCGGACGTGAACGTCTACGCGGTCTTTTTCCCGGAGGTGTACAAGGTGGAGTATCCGGAGAACCACACCGGGCGGAATCTGCTGGTCATTGGCGACAGCTACACCCAGGGCTTTGTGGAGCTTCTCGGGAGCGCCTTCGACACCACGGTGGCCTATTACTACACCCACTACTCCGGCATGAACTACCGGGAAGTGATCGAGGAATACGGGATCACGGACGTGCTGTTCGAACAGTTCTCCGACCGGATTCTGTTCGACATCTACGGGGACGACCGGCTGTCCGCCATCGTTCTGGACTGACGGGAGGGGACGCACATGCTGTTTTCATCGGTGATTTTCGTCTGCGCGTTTTTCCCGCTGTTCTTTGCGCTGTACTATCTCCTACCGAAGCGCAGTCTCAGAAACGCCCTCCTGCTGGTCTTTTCCCTGATTTTCTACGCCTGGGGCAGGGTGGTGTACCTTCCCCTGATCCTTTTGGCGTCCCTCGTCGGATGGGGCGGCGGTCTTGCCGTCGGCACGTTCCGGGACCGGGAGAAACCGGGAGCGGCCCGCGCCTCGCTGATCGTATCCGTCGCGCTTCTTCTCGGGATGCTGGGGGTGTTCAAGTACGCCGGGTTCTTTGTGGAGAACCTGAACCTCATCGCAGGGCTTGAGCTTCCCGTACCGGCTCTCGAGCTGCCCATCGGCATCAGCTTTTACACCTTCCAGATCCTCTCCTACGTGGCGGATGTTTACCGCGGGGAGGTGAAGGCTCAGAAGAATCCCGGGATCGTGATGGTGTATCTCTGCGCGTTCCCTCAGCTCATCGCCGGGCCGGTGGTGCGGTACAGAACCGTGGAGGAGGAGCTGACCGGGCGCGAGGTCTCCCGGGACGACGTGTATGCCGGTCTGCGCCGCTTCGTGGCGGGCCTCGGAAAGAAGGTGCTGATCGCCAACCTCGCGGCGGCCGCAGCGGACGGGATCTTCGGATACGAGCCCTCCTCCTGCGGGGTGATCGCCTCCTGGATCGGCGCGCTGGCCTATACGATCCAGATCTATTTCGACTTCTCCGGATATTCGGATATGGCCATCGGCATGGGGCGCATGATGGGGTTCCACTATCTGGAGAACTTCAACGATCCCTATACGGCGGTCTCCGTCACGGATTTCTGGCGGCGGTGGCATATCTCCATGTCGTCCTTCTTCCGGGACTACGTCTACATTCCCATGGGCGGCAACCGGGTGTCGAAGCCCCGCTGGGTGTTCAACATCGCCGTGGTCTGGATCCTGACGGGACTCTGGCATGGGGCGGCGTGGACCTTCGTTCTGTGGGGCGTGTACTACGGCCTGCTCCTGGTCCTTGAGAAGCTGCTCTGGGGTAAGAGACTCTCGGAGATCCCCGTCCTTAACCGCGTCTATACGCTCCTCATCGTTGTGATCGGCTGGGTGGTGTTCCGCTCCGAATCCCTGTCGTATGCCATGGAGATGCTCCGGGCCATGTTCGGCGGATACGGCCTCGGACAGGGGACGGTGACCTGGTCCATGATCCTCGAGCGCAGCAGCGTGAACGGTCTCTTCCTCCTCGCCATGCTGGCCGGGATCGTCCTCTCGACCGGGATCAGCCGCCGGATCGCCGAACGGAGCGCAGCGCTGGCGCCGAAGGGAAGGGCTGTCTTCGAATCGGCGGCCTGTGTCTGCTCCGTGCTCGTGTTCCTCCTGTCCGTCGTCTCCCTGGCGGCGGGATCGTACAATCCGTTCATCTATTTCCGGTTCTGAGGAATCTCCGCATCCCGTGCCCGGGCCGGATCCCGGGAACGGAGAAATTTGTGTATCTTCTTTTAAGAAAAAGTGAAAAAAAGAGTTGAAAAATTCGGGAGAGTGCGCTATAATGGAGGCGCAGAAGGCCGGATGGGCGTATGGATTGTTTATATAATCAATTGTATGACAAAGCCGGACGCTCCGCTGACCGAAATACTGTAAGAATCATTTTGGGAAAGGAAACAGCAGTATGAAAAAAGCACTGATCCTTCTTTCGGCAGTCCTTCTTGCTGCAGCCATGGCGATCCCATCCCTGGCGGAGTTCCCGCTTGAGGACTTCACCATTCCGGACGCCGGCGTGCACTTCGCCTTCAATGGCGACGCGAAGGACGAGGGCGGCGCTCTGACCGGCGAGCTGGTCGGAGATCCCACGTTTGTGGAAGGCCGCGACGGCACTGCCAACGGTGCGGTCTACCTGGACGACAACGAGCAGTACATTTTCCTCGGCAAGAACGTGGACGCGGAAAGCTACACGGCGTCCTTCTGGGCCAAGGTCGAGGACAACACGGAGCACGTTTTCCTCTGCTCCTCCATGCTGGGCTCCATCCGCATCATCCATGACGGCGGCGTGGTGGTCGGCAACACCATCAACGGCGTGGTGGACAACCTCTCCGAATATGCCGCGCCCCGCGACGAGTGGGTCAACCTGACCTTCGTGTACGCGAACGAAGCGATGGACATCTATTCCAACGGCGAGCTCGTCGGCTCCCTGAGCGGCGCTCTCCCGCTTCCGTTCACCCTCCTCGGCAACGAGGCCTCCGAGCAGAAGGGCTGGCAGTCGTTCCCGTTCCTGACCCTCGACGACGCCTACTTCTTCGGCCGCGCGTTCTCCGCTGACGAGGTCATGGACCTGTACAACCAGACCAAGGACGGCGCGGCGTACACGGCTGCTGCCGGCGGCGAAACCGCTCCTGCGGCGGCACAAGCGGATTCCGCTGCTCTTCCCGCGGGAACTGTCATTTATTACGAGAACTTTGACGATAAGACGGGCACTGACACCGACTCCACGCTCGCTTCCCTCGGATGGACCAAGATGGAAGACTTCAAGGAGCATACGGCGGTGCTTTCCATCGAGGACGGACATCTTCACATCGACAATCTGGAAGAAACCGTCGGCAGTTCCAATGACTCCTATGCGCAGATTTTCACCAGCGACGAGTTCAAGAAATACGCAGAGGGCGATTATTCCTACCAGTACACCGCCACATACCGGGACGCCGGAAATACCTACCGGTACGTTTCCCTGCTCTGCAATTACGACGGCTTCAACAATTACAATACGGTAGACGTTCGCTTCAGAGGCGACGGATACAACCAGGTCCGCAACGGCGACAACTGGATTCATTACAGCGATGAAGAAATGCCTATGGGTGACCATTCCGACGAGGGCATGGCCCATACCGTTTTCGGACTGGACTTTGACGAAAACGCCTATGCGCTGAAAGACGTGACGTTCACTGTGCGCGT
>CACYWX010000236.1:0-1768 GCA_902778205.1 uncultured Ruminococcus sp.
ACTGGTTCGAGTCCAGTTGGGGGAGGACACGGGAAAGGCCGTTTCCTTACGCACCTTTAGCTCAGTTGGTAGAGCAACTGACTCTTAATCAGTGGGTCCCTTGATGAACGAAGGGACACACCCCTGATTGGAGGAAGGGATACAAAAACCAAAAGGGCGAGCGGTTGGGTAAGATACGGTTCCGAAAAAGCAAGAGAAAGGCCGTTTCCATACGCACCTCTAGCTCAGTTGGTAGAGCAACTGACTCTTAATCAGTGGGTCCAGGGTTCGAATCCCTGGAGGTGCATGAGAAGCGGTCCTTTCTCCAAAGCTGGGGCATTAGCGCAGCTGGGAGCGCACAACACTGGCAGTGTTGGGGTCACGAGTTCGAGTCTCGTATGCTCCACGTTCAAAAGAAGGTCGCTTCAGAGTAAAGTCTGAAGCGATTTTCTATTTCCGGAGGAAGGAAAACAAAGAAGGAACAATCAACCGTTGTAGAATATTAGATTAAACAACGGTAGAGATAAGAACTCCAGGCGTAGTGGGTAAAGGATGCACCTCAGAATCACTGACTGCACCCTGGAGTCGGCTTGAAGGTGCGGTTTAGCCTGCACCCTGAAGCCCGGAAACGTCCGAGCGTAAGAAACAAAAAAAGAATACGGCATCGAAGGCCGGTAATTTTGAGATCGGGAAGATCTTAAGGTTACCGGCCTTTTTTGTTTGCGAGAGAGGAGAGAAAATGACCTCGGTAAAAACGAAAACGTGGAATATCATGTTGGATAGACCGCCCCGGAGAAGACAAAGAGGGCCTGACAAACATGTTTACCGCAGGAAAATTACGCCGTTTCACGTGTTCTGTCGGCATTGTCAGTATCGATGGACGGATTGCAGTCTGTACAGATGCATACGTCTCAATAACCGTAAATATGCGGGCAGGATACCGATGATACACGTTTTGTCCGCACTATGCGATGGCTACGGCGAGATTTGGAGAAAGCGATGCGAAACGAGCCTGCGAACGGAGGATTCAAAAATGTTGCAGTACAGGAACATATCTCACGAAGAACGATTTCAGGAGCTGCTGAAATCGGGGAGATGGGAAGACAGGACGATGCTTGCGGCATTGTTTCTGCTGACAGCGGACAAGAACCTTTGGCTGAGGATGCAGTTCCGGATTACGGATATAGTGATCCGTTTCAATGATGTAAAACTCACCGGGATTTCGGAAACCGGATACTGCCTTTTATGCGGAGCGAAAGATCTGTATTTCGGATCGAAAAAGCTCTGTATGAACGATCTATCCGATGCGAACATCGTGAACACCGAAGCATTTGAACTCATCATCACAGCGATTGCAATCAAACGATACGGGACGGGAGTCCTGTCTCAAACCAACCGGGAGACCGTGGTTAGCGCGGAATAATCAGAAATTGTGAGTCTGAATCCCCAAAAAGAATCTACTGTATTACATTGGAGGTAAAAAATGAGTCGTAAGAAGCACACGAACCCCGAGTTGAAAGAACCGCCCAAGATGACAGTTGCATTCATTGATGACGAACACAGGAGATATTTTGAGCGTATCATCGACAACCCATATATGGACAATAGACTGCTTGCACACTGTTATATCCAATATGCAAGGCGTGATTATTCTGATCTCATATCGCCTTTCATCATAGCCTCTATGACAGGTGCTGAAAGAAAAGAAGCATGGGAAGCATGTGGGAATATAGCTCCTTCATTGGTAGATGAATTCATATTCCTTCTTAGTATTATGGAGGATATTGGA
>CACYWX010000236.1:1816-7405 GCA_902778205.1 uncultured Ruminococcus sp.
TGGGATATCCCGAAATAGTATCAGATACGGCATTTTTCCTGGTCATGAATGCTCTGCTGCTCCTTCGTCATGGGAGAGCAGCACTTGATCTTGAACCTAAATCATCAGAAGGAGGTTGATTATATGATCCAGACAATCATCCAGAACAACAACACCGGGCAGACAGCCATCACCGATCTGCCCCAGAGCCGCATGAACATGGCGGGAATGCTCGCGTCCATCGGGATCCGGCAGCCTGCCTATGAGATCCCCTGCCATGACGACGAGGAAGGAGGGATTCAGGTGAAACTTAACGGCAGGGACCGCTTCGAGGCACAGGTTGTCGCAGCGGTCAGGGAAACCGATACGCTTGCCTCGGTCAACGCGGTCTGCGAAATGTTCTGCTCCCTGCCCTATGATCGTCAGCAGGAGCTTCGGGCGGACATCGAGGAAAACGGCCTTGCCTCGCTGAAAGTATTCGCCGAAAAGATGACGCATCTTGACCAGTCGGACGTGAGCGTAAGCTACTACTGCCCGCTGACCGCCGACCTGTACGAGCGGGACGAATGGGGGGATATGTCCGATGATCCGGTCGAGCTTGACGGTGACTCGATCAGCGGATATGAGCAGCGGATCCGTGAGGCTTTGATGCGGGAGCAGGACGGTGACGACATGGCGGCGTATTTCGATGAGGACAATGCCGCCGTATCGAAACTCCGGGTCGTCGAATGGGATGTGGAAAGCGTTGGCGGAGTCCTGTACGGCAAGATCACTGCCCATCTGACCGATCTCTTCACCGATGAAGAAGAAGCTGTATTCCTTGACTGGGTATCCGGGCAGAACTCGGACGGCCTTGGCGAGGGCTTTGAACAGCGGGCGATCCGCACCGGGGACGGCGAGATGTACGTCCACCTCTGGAACCCGGACGACAGCTGGTTCCTCTGCCGGGAGGATCAGTTGGACGAGCATATCGAACACAACTATGGAATGGGAGGCATGACCTGATGAACGTATTTGAAGAATTCCTTAGAGAACTTTTCAACGGCGAACCGATGATCCGGGAGGCGAATATATGCGGAAGGTCGGTGATTGGCAAGGTGGACGATCAGATCATCGTGAAGATTGTCCTCGTTTCCACTGAAAGAAGCAAGGCAATCGACGCGATCCTCTGCACCGTTCTGAACCGGTACGGCGTGATCGACAAGCAGATGTACCTCTTCTCGGAGATGATCCGCTCTTCCCCGGTTCTCCGGGAATCGGACGGGGAAGACGGTTTCGAGGAAAAGTTCAGCCAGTTCGACATCGAAAGGATCCGGGAGGTCGTTCTCGGTTACATCGGCAAGTTCTATGACAGGTCTCATGACCGGAATCAGGAGGTCTGGTGATGAACGAGTGGGACAGACTGCGCCGGGCAGCCGCGATGAACAAGGAGAGATATCCGCCCGGAACCCGGATCGAACTGATCCATATGGGCGACGACCCGAACCCGATTCCGGACGGGACGCGGGGAACGGTAAGCGCAGTAGACGACATCGGAACGGTATTCTGTCATTTCGATAACGGCAGATCTCTCGGGCTCGCATACGGAGAGGACAGCTTTCGGAAGCTAACGCCGGAAGAGCTTGCCGAAGAACAGGTGGAAACGCACAACGAAAGCATGGACGAGGACGAAGGCCCTGCCATGCAGATGTAAAGGAGGAGACACATCATGGACGAAAATGAAATCATCATCCCGGAAGAATATGCCGAAGCGATTCTCCGGCTGGCCGCGGAGACGGGGCTTTCCGTCGAAGCGTTTGTGGAAAAAATGATCCGGGACTATCTGGACAGGCGAGGTGAACCCGATGGCGAATGAACTGAAGGGCATCACGGTCAGGATCGATGCGGATCTTCACGCAGAGATCAAGAAGTTTCTGGAAGACAACAACATGACGATGGCGGAGTTCATCACCCATGCGGTGGATGATGAACTTCATCCGAAATACAACGCACAGGAGGAGAACAAAGTGGAGAAGATGAGAACGCTGGCCTTTCAGGTGCCGGAGGATCTGTTCCAGCGGATCAAAGGATACCTTGCCCGAACCGGCATGTCGCAGAAAAACTTCGTCATCGGCCTGATCGAGGAAGAACTGGACCGGGACGAGGAGATGAGAGCGGCGGAAAGCACGCCCGAGGTTCAGGACAATGATTCGCCGGAGGAGAGCGAAGACCTCGCCGCCGGGGATATCGTCGATGTCAGCGATGAGACGGAGGACGAATCCGAAACATATGAGGACAGTCCCGAAGGCCCTATATATATGGAAGGAAATTCGGAATCTGAAACGGAGGAGTCCGGCGAGCCGGTATATGATACCGGGGAAGCTGACGATCCCGCCTATCTCGAGGATGGCGATGACGCATATGACGAGGATGCGTCCGGTGAAGAGGCATACGTTGACGCCGGGTACGACGAGGATGAGGAAACCGATGACTATGAAGAATCCGACGAAGAGTATGACAGCGAAGAGGTCGACAACGAATATGACGACGAGGAATCCGAGGATGAAGATTTCGATGAGGAAGACGATTCCGAGGATTACGACGAGGATGAAGATTCCGAGGAATACGATGAGGAAGAAGATTCCGAAGAATACGGCGAAAGCGAGTACGACGATGAAGATGACGAAGACGAAGACGAGGAGGAAGAGGAAGAATCCCCGAGCTTCGTCATGAGTATGTGAAGGAGGGGGTGCCGTGTGAGATACCCGAAAACCATGTCATACCCGGAATTCAACACGAAGCTGTGCAAGTACAAGGATGCGCTCCGCCGGGCCTACAAATATAAGAGTGCGCACATCCTGAACCCCAAAGAGAAATGGGCAAAGGATGCTCTGGACTTTGAGAAAGAGGTCGAGGAAAGCATGGCGGACAAGGATCACAACTTCCGCCGCTGGATCCGTCTCGAAGCCTGCGGATTCACTCATCCGGCTACCGGGAACGACATCACCGTCGAGATCGGCGACGACCATGAAGCCATCTACAATTTCCTTCTCTACTGCAAGCGGATCAACCGCGGCATTCCCCTCGACGACGACTTCGCATCGTATCTGGCCTACCTGATCAGCCGGTCCATTCACGGCGAGGAGGGGTGCTGATGCCAAACCATGTCATGAACCGTCTGCACTTTGATACGGACGAGGAAACCGCAAAGGCGATCCTTGCCTTTATCCAGAAGGATGACGATGGGGAGAACGAAAAATACGGCCCCGGAACCTTTGATTTCAACAAGCTCGTTCCAATGCCCACAGAATACCTGAAAACAGGAGAATGGTACGACTGGAGATGGAACAATTGGGGGACGAAGTGGAACGCCTATGAGGAAGAGTATGACGGCGGGAATACGATCAGTTTCCTCACCGCGTGGGCTCCGCCGCATGAGGTCATAGAAGCTCTGTCCGAACAGTTTCCCGGCGTATACTTCACGCACAGATGGGCGGAGGAAGAGATCGGCGTCGATGTCGGTCAGCGCGAATACCTCAACGGAGTATGTGTCGGAGACATCGAACCGGAAGGAGAAGCGGAAGCGATCGCGATCGCCAGCGCAGTCTGGGGCGGAGACCCGATCGACTTCGGCTTTGTCCTGAACCAAAGCGGAGAAGGATACTGTCAGGTGGATGACGATGAATACGATGTAATCGAACTTCTGGACCGGCGGATGCTTTTCTCAAACGGGAGATTGTCTCCTGATGAACTTCCCATTGGACTGTATGCCTATGAGCTTCGGATGACCGATGACGGCGAACGCTTCGGTGCGCTGGAGCCGAACGTTACTGAGAACTTCGGAGGAACTGTGCTGACGGACCAGCCCGTTGATTTCGGCGATGCGGGGTACATCGAGCTTACGGACGAAACCGACCCGAACTTCCTCGGTTATACCCGGACAATGGGACAGTTCCTCCGGGACGAGTGGGAGGAAGAGGAAGCAGAAACGGAGGGGATGACACTTGAATAAGCGAATCTCACCGGACGAGCTTCGGCAGAAGCGCGGACAGGAAGGACTGATCCTCATGGGCTGCGGCGGTCCCCTCGAAGAATGGGAATCCGGTATCAACGACTGGCTGACCGAAGAAGGGATCCTGCTTGACGGAACGAAGTTTTCCGATATCACGCCGTTTCAGTACCGGGGACTGACCTGTCTGCTCTTCGCCATGACGGATGACGTCAAGGTGGACATAGGCAGACTGGCTGTCTGGAGGCTGAAATCCCACGAGGTCTTTGGCGGCACATGGCTCTCCGACTTCCTGACCAATCAGCTTGGAATGAGGGGAGACGAACTGCCAGACGCTCCTGCTGAACAGAATGTGGAACCCGCATCGGCGTCCACCGAGCCGGAAATAGCCAATGAACCCGGACCGGACGAAGAACCGCAGCAGAATCAGGAGGTGATCACGCCATGCTGAACTTCATTCTCGGACTCTTTGTGGGAGGCATGCTCGGGGTCTTCGTCATGTGCCTCCTGCAGATCAACAGAAACAACTGAATAAACAGGGACGGTCGTTTTGTGCAATCAGAATATTCTGGTTCACACAAAGCGGCCGTTTTTCTGTTTGCGCAAAACCCATCCCGGAAAGGACGGTATGAACAGCTTCATGAGCTGGGTCGGCGGGAAGAAAGCCCTCCGCGAGGTGATCCTTGATCGCTTCCCGGCTGAGTACAAACGGTACGTCGAAGTCTTCGGCGGCGGAGGATGGGTTCTCTTCTATAAGCCTCCCGGCAGCGATTTCGAGGTATTCAACGACTATAACCGCAATCTGGTAAATCTGTACCGATGCGTGAGGGAGCATCCGATGCAGTTAAAGGACGAGCTGTACTTTACTCTGAATTCACGGTGTGACTTCGAGTATATGAAGGAAGTCCTTCATACGCAGGCGGATCTGCCCGATATCCGGCGGGCCGCGTACTTCTATCAGGTTCTCCGCGAGAGCTATGCTGCCAGTATGGACTCCTTCGCCGCCCAGCCGCATTCCATGTGGAAGAATTTCCAGCCTATCATCAACGCATGTGCGAGGCTCCAGAGCGTCGTGATCGAAAACCGGGATTTCGAGCGGGTCATCAAACAGTATGACCGACCGGAATCCTTTTTCTACTGCGATCCGCCCTACTACGCAACCGAAGACTACTACAAGGACGTCGGTTTCGGGACGGCAGACCACGAGCGGCTGGCTGACTGCCTCGCCGGGATTCAGGGGAAGTTCCTTCTCTCCTACAACGACTGCCTCGAAATCCGCAGTCTGTACGATAAGCCGGGCTACCGGATCGAATCGGTGGAGCGGCTTCACAACATGAAACAGCGATTCAGCGCGGGAGAGCAGTACCCGGAGCTGCTCATCTCGAACTACGATACCGGGGAACGAAGAAAAATGCAGATGCAGATCTCCCTCGTCGACATATTCGATTGGGAAGATCGGGAACAGGAGGAACCAGAATGAACGTAAAACTGGAATTTATCATTGAACTGCCGGAAGAGCTCCAGGCCGCGATGAGCCTGAACGGAGAGACCGGGCTCTGCTCGTGGATCGAGGGCGGAGAACTTCACGTCCGGATCATGGACGATCCGCCGGAAATCGACGA
>CACYWX010000237.1 GCA_902778205.1 uncultured Ruminococcus sp.
AAAATGGTAGATTTGTTAAGATTTCAGCAGCATCCTTAAGGTCGCTTAATCTTCCGTTTGAATTTTTTCGTCGATCAAAGAATATACTGAATCATAGACTTCATCCGGCACAGGCCGACTTGGCATCCAGAATTTGTACAGTTTACGCAAGTCATCGGAATCCCCAACAATCCTTTTTACCTGCTCATAAGCATATGTGTTGGCATCAGCCTCATACGGCTGTCCAAGGTAGATATTTGTAAAATAATCTTCGCCACCTTCTAATTTGCACTCGCAGTACTGTCCGTTAACGATCTTATAACATGTGCCATCGTACATGATAACGTATTGAATACTGCGATTGATCACATTGCTAAATAGTTCGGGGCAAAGATACTGTGAAGAATGCCTCAATTCATGAAACAGGAAAAAAGCCTTTTCATAATCAGGCGCTTCTTTCAGATAATCCGCATTTATGAATACCGTTTTTGACTCAACATCAAAAGTGCCGTCAGCGGTTTCATATCCCGCCGGCATATTGAAGGATAATATCAGGTCCAGTTTATTATCATCGCGGTATTGATTGAAATATCTTTCGTAGTCAAACATCTTTACATCCTAACAACTCCCGATTTGTCTCTCTGTCTGCGCCTTCCGGATCGCGTCTGAATTAATCCGGCGGATCAGGCCCGGAGAATCAACTGAGTTTTGCGTATGATCCAAAAGAAGCAGCATCCGGACCCGGACTGCTGCTTTTTTCGCTTACCGGTTCAAGAGCTCCTCGACGGGCGCCCCGTCCGTGTCCGGCATATCGAACCCCATGGCCCGGGCGATGGTCGGAGCCTCGTCCACAAGCCGTCCGTCCTCGATCACCGCGCCGTCCCGGAACGCCGGGCCCTTGCAGTAAAACACGGGTCTCGGTCCCTTGGAGGGCAGGAAGCCGTGGGTGGCGCGTCCCTTCCGGTAATCCCCGTTGTCCGCGCCGGTCACCAGGGGCCGGGTGTACTTATCCCCGAAGGAGGTGTAGTTGTCCGTCTCCAGCACGAAGGAGAAGTCCCCGCCGAAGTGCTCCTCCCGGATCGCTTCTTCCTTTGTGTAGACCCGGCTGATGCCGTAGACGCCCTCCTCGCAGAGATGGTTCAGCAGGGCGTAGGTCCTGTCATAAAGCGCCTTATCGTCGGGATCCTTCAGATACACGCAGGCGGACATGCCTCCGGACTGACACCAGGCCTGCCAGTCGGGATCCTCGCTGTCCCCGCGAGGGGTGATGAGCCCGGCGTCGGCCAGCAGGACGTTGATGTGGATCACCCGCTTGATGTCCATCTGCCCGTGGTCCGCCGTGAGAACGAAATTCACGTTGTCCCGGTTTCCGATCTCCTCCTCGGCCCGCATCAGATCCCCGATCCAGCGGTCCGTGTCCACCAGCGTCTTCCGGATGTGCTCTCCGAATACGCCTCCTGCGTGACGGGCTCCGTCGATGTTGGCCGGGTGGATCAGGAAGAGGTCCGGATCGAAGGCGCGGATCATGTCGCAGGAGCAGGCCAGCATGAAGTCGTCGCAGAAGGGGTGCTTCCTCTCCTGCATGAGATGGGCGTTCTTCTCGATGATGGGGATCAGCTCCGGTCCCGCGCCCATCTCCGTGAAGGCCTCCGCCAGGGTCTGCCCCGGGTACTGGGTCCAGTATTCGTCGATGAGCCAGTCGATGGAGGGATGGTTCCCGGTGCAGGGCCAGAAGACGGCGGCGGTGGTGAGCCCGGCAGATTTCGCCGCGTCGAAGATGTCCGGGACCTTCACGTATTCGTGCTCCCAGATCCACGGGATGGGAGACTTGATGTATTTGTACGGCGATTTCAGATTCCCCGGGATCCCGTGGCGGTCCGGATAACACCCTGTGGCCATGGTGGTGTGGCAGGGATAGGTGATGGTGGGATAGATGGACTTCACCCTCCGGATCGCGGCTCCCCCCTCCAGATACCTCCGGAAATTGGGCAGGCCGGACAGGATCTCCATATCCTCGGACACCAGCGCGTCGGCGGAGAGAACGATCATTTTCTGTCGTGACATGGTTCGGACTCCTTTCAGATTCATAGAACGCAAAAAGCGCGGAGGGATGTCTCCTTTCCGCGCGGCTTTTCATTTCAGCGTGACGACGGACGTCAGCTGGCGGTTGATGTCGAAAACGGCGACCTTCACGTAGTCTCCGCCCTTCGGCGCGTGGATCACATAGTGGGACCCGTCCCAGCCCTTGCCCAGATACAGCATCACGTGACCGGGGCTGAACAGGGCCGCGGGAGAGGAGAGGGAGGAGAGCAGGGCGTCCTTGTCCTCCGGTCCGTATCCCTCGGTGTAGGTGACCTCCCCGGCGTAATCCTTCTGCTCCCGCGTGTCCCGGGGCAGCATGACGCCGAAGGTGCGGAATACGGCGCAGACGAATCCGGAGCAGTCGATGCCCCCGTCCGCGCCTCCCCATCCGTACTGGGTTCCCAGATAGGCGAAGGCCTGGGCGAAGTAGTTCCGCATGGTGTAGGGGAGCGTGCCCGGATAGGCGTCGGACTTCGGCAGGTTCACCTCGATGGACGTGAAGGACCCGCCGGCCTCCCTCATGGGCAGGACCGCCGTGTAGGAATCGTCGGTTTCTCCCACGCAGGGGAGCCGGACGCCCATATCCAGCGTTGTGTGGCCGGCGTCCGCCTTGGGAGCGGTGACGGTGACGAAGACCTCGGGATCGCAGAACGCAAGGAAGGTGTCCCGGTCACAGACGGCCGCGGCGGAGGAGGTGATCCAGCCTTCGTAATAATAGCTCTGCACGTACAAAAAGCTGCCGTCCGCGCTCCGGTGCAGGATCCATACCGGCATGCCCACGATGAGCTCCGTCTGCTGGATCCGGCTGTAGAAGGTGTCGCCGCTTTCGTAGAAGCCCAGGGACGTGGGGAAGGAGCGCATGTCGCACCGGGCCGTGACGACGCCGGGGGTGACCGCCGCTTCGTCGTCCAGAGCCTCCAGATTCCGGTTCAGAAGGATGGCGGCGCGCATTTCGTCGTCGATCCGGGAGCCGCCCCGGTCGAATTTGTCCCCCTGGGGGAAGGCGTAGGACGCGATGCGGTTTTTCAGCTCCTCTCCGTCCACGCTGTCCGGGATGGCGGCGATGTCCGTCAGGGTCGGGCAGTTCTCCGTCATGCGCCGGTTGTAGTCCGCGATTTCCCCGTCGGTCAGGATCACCCGGTCCGAGGCTCCGGCTCCGAAGACCGCGTCGTACCGCTCGATCCACTGGGCCGCATCGGAGGACACCTCGCGCTCCTCCGTGGGGATCTCCGGGCGGAAGAATTCTGTCTCGGGCTCCTCCGGTTCGGTTTCCTCCTCCTCTGCGGGAGGCTCCGTCTCGGGCGCTTCGGCGGGGACGGGATCCGTTTCAGGGACCTCGGCCGTTTCCGTTTCGATCCATCCGGACTCGTCCGCCTCTCTCAGCTCCAGGGCGTTGCAGGAGGAAAACGACAATACTCCCGCCAACAGCAGAAGAGCGAGTGTCTTCAGTCGTCCGGCGGGAGCAATCGGTCTGAGCATGGCGGCAAAATCTCCGGATCATCATGGAATTCGGCGGACAACACGTCCGTCAACACCATATTTTACCATAAAATCCGGGTTTGTCAAGGCATACGGGGAGGAAATGCGGGATTCTGGGGAAAACAGCCGGAGCTCAGTCCGGATCGGATACGGCCCGGCGCACCAGCCCGATCTGCCTCCTCACGGATTCCGCCGAGGGGCCGCCGTATACGGTCCGCCGGTTCACGCAGTTGTCCAGATCCACCGCGTCGTAGACGTCCTCGCCGAAGAGCGGGGAGAATTCCCGGTAGGTGTCCAGTGGAAGGGTCTCAAGCGTCGCGCCGTGCTCGATGCAGTACGCTACCAGCCGTCCGCTGACCCGGTAGGCGTCCCGGAAGGGAAGACCCTTTTTCACTAAATAATCGGCGCAGTCCGTGGCGTTGATGAAGCCGCCTGACGCCGCCTGACGCAGTCTCTCCCGCCGGACGGTCATGGTGCCGATCATGGCGGCGAACAGCTCGATGCAGAGCTTCGCCGTGTCGATGGCGTCGAAAGCAGCCTCCTTGTCCTCCTGCATGTCCTTGTTGTAGGCCAGCGGGATCCCCTTCAAAACCGTCAGGATGGCCGTCAGATCCCCATAGACCCGGCCCGTCTTGCCGCGGACCAGTTCGGCGATGTCGGGATTCTTCTTCTGGGGCATGATGGAGGAGCCGGTGGAAAAGGCGTCGTCCAGCTCCACGAAGGCGAACTCCCCGGAGCACCACAGGATGATCTCCTCGGAGAACCGGGAGAGATGGGTCATGATGAGGGACAGGGCGAAGATCAGCTCCGCAAGGAAATCCCGGTCGGACACGCCGTCCATGGAGTTCTCCGTCACCCCGTCCATCCCGAGAAGCTCCGCCGTCATCATCCGGTCGATGGGATAGGTGGTGGAGGCAAGCGCGCCGGATCCCAGGGGGGAGATGTTGGTGTGCTTCCGGATCTCCCTCAGCCGTCCGTCGTCCCGGAGCAGCATCTGCGCGTAGGCCAGCACGTAGTGGCCGAAGGTGACGGGCTGAGCCCGCTGGAGATGGGTATAGCCCGGCATGACGGCGTCCGCGTTTTTCTCCGCCAGATCCGCCACGGCGGTGAGAAGCGTCTTCAGAAGGGCGCGGATCTCGTCGATTTCCCGGCGCAGGTACAGCCGCACGTCCAGCGCCACCTGATCGTTCCGGCTGCGGGCTGTGTGGAGGCGCTTGCCGGTGTCGCCGATCCGGTTCGTCAGCACCTCCTCCACGAACATGTGAATATCCTCGGCGGCGGGATCGATCTCCAGCGCCCCGGATTCCAGATCGGCGAGAATTCCACTCAGCCCCTCGACGATCCGGTCGGCCTCGGTGGGCTCGATGACGCCGCACCGTCCCAGCATGGTGGCGTGGGCTATGGACCCTGCGATGTCCTCCCGGAACATGCGGGAATCAAAGCGGATGGAGGAATTGAAGTCGTTGACGCGGCTGTTTTCTTCCTTGGAGAAACGCGCGTCCCACATTTTTGCCATAACGGACTCCTCTCGGAATGATCGTTGTCAGAAAAGAACGCGCGGGGGAAGCGCAAAGGAAGGCTTCTCCCGCCGTTGATGGATGGAATGCGGATGAGGTCCGGATTATTTCTCCCAGTTCTTCATGGCCTGGGCGCGGACCTTGATGGGCAGGCCGTAGAGGTTGATGAAGCCCGCGGCGTCCGCCTGGTTGTAGTCGTCGTCCTCGCCGAAGGAGGCGGTCTGCTCGTTGTAGAGGGAATACGGGGAGGTGACGCCTGCGCCGATGAGGTTGCCCTTGTAGAGCTTCAGCTTCACGTCGCCGGTGACGGTCTTCTGGGTCTCGTCCACGAAGGCGCACAGAGCGTCCTTCAGAGGCGTGAACCACTGTCCGTTGTAGACCAGCTCGGCCAGCTTGTCGGACACGCTCCGCTTGAAGTGGGAGGTCTCCTTGTCCAGGGTGATGGTCTCGAGATAATCGTGGGCGCGGTAGAGGATCGTGCCGGCGGGAGTCTCGTAGACGCCGCGGCTCTTCA
>CACYWX010000238.1 GCA_902778205.1 uncultured Ruminococcus sp.
TTCAGGATCTCGGTCCAGTCCTCGATGGTGTGGTCGTACTGACGGTTGTTGTTGTGCTCGAGGGCGGAGATCAGAAGGTCCGCGTACTCGGTGCGGCGGTACACCACGAAGTTGTCGTTGGTCTTGTCGAGAAGGAGAATCTTGGAGCCCTGGTAGGCGATGGCTTCCACGGACTGGATGTTGCCGGTCTGCTGGCCGATGTCGCCGAAGACGAAGAGCAGGTCGCCGTTGTCGTCATAGGTGAAGACCTTGGAGCGCTTTTCGTCGATGATGGACCAGGTTCCCTCCGGGCCGGTCGCCGCGTCGATGATCTTGGACGCGCCGGTGATGTTGGCCGTGGAGAGGTTGGTGATGCGGACCTCGCCGGACGGAGGATAGAAGCCGTTACGCTTCATGACGTCCGCGCCGGAGGCGTTCAGCTTCTTAACCGGAGCGTAGTCGGAGCTCTTGGACTTGGAGTTGATGGCCGACTGCTGCTGGTTCTGGTCGATGGAGGAGGTGGTGACGTAGATGAAGTTGTCTTCGTCGATGGAGATGTTGTTGAACTCTGTGGAGACGTACTCTTCGCTCTGCGCTCTCTGTTCATCGGTCTGGATCTTTCTCCAGATGATGTCCAGAGCGGAGATGGTGACCTTCTGCGCGCCGATGAAGCCGTAGAAGTCGCCGTCGTCGTTCAGAACGATGATGCCCTGATAGGTGGTGGAGGACACCACGAAGAGTCGGCCGTAGTCGTCGGCGACGCAGGCAACGGGCTTGTAGATGGATCCCTCTTCAAAGAGGCTGGATTCCGGCTTCGGAATGATCTTGATGTAGTTGCCTTCCGCGTCAAACATGATGATGCGGTTGTTGTCGGTGTCGCAGACGTAGATGTTGTCTTCGTTGGCGAACACGCCGGAGGGATTGTTGAAGCTGTCCGGCACGCCGTGCTCGTTGGTGAAGGTGGTAATCAGGAACAGCTGCTTGTAGTACCGGTCGAGAACCACGACGCGGTTGTTGGCGGCGTCCACGATGTAGACCTTCAGGTCGGGACCGACGAACAGGTCGCGGGGGTCGTCAATGGCGGTTCCCAGTCCCATGTAAGCGGAGTCCACGATCAGGTCCGGCACATACGCCGCCGGGGAGGTCAGCACCTGGCCCTGTGCGGAATAGGTGTAGGTGGCGTAGGGAGCGGCTGCGGCGGTGACCGCCAGAACCGAGAGGAGTGTCAGCGCGGCAAGAACCACGCTTAGAATTTTTTTCATTCTGACCTCCTTAGTCTTTCATGCCGCTGGAGCCCATGGTCTCGATGATGTTGGACTGGGAGATAACGAAGACCAGAATCGGAACGATCATCATGACGACGGTTGCGGCTGCGGAAGCGCCGGAACGGGCGATCGTACCGTTGGTGATCTGGGAGATCGCGTAGTTCAGGGTCTTCAGCTGTTCGGAATAGATGAAGGTGGAAGCGCCGGAGTTCCAGAGGCCCTGGAAGGAGTAGATGATGAGGGTCAGCCACGCGGGCTTGACCATGGGCATCGCGATGGACCAGAAGGTGCGGAGCTCGGTAGCGCCGTCCAGACGGGCGGATTCCAGCACCTCCGTGGACACGTTGGATTCCATGAACTGCTTCATCAGGTACAGACCCAGAGTGGAGCACCACGCGGGAACGATGATGGCGAGGTAGGTATCGATCCAGCCCAGCACGGACAGGGTGATGAAGTTGACGATACCGGTAACGGTGGCGGAGAACATCAGGGATTTCTGGATGATCCAGAAGAAGCCCTTTGCTCCGGGGAAGTCGATCTTCGCAAGAGCATACGCGCAGAGAGACGAGAGAACCAGGTTGCCGAAGGTGCCGCCCACGGAGATCAGAACCGTGTTGAAGATGTAGCGGGAGAACGGAACCCAGGAGTCGCCCATGAGGTTGAACAGGTCCGCGAAGTTGTCGAGAGTCGGGTGCGTCACGTAGAAGCGCGGCGGGAAGTAGAACAGCTCGTTCAGAGGCTTCAGCGACTGAATGATGGTGTAATACATCGGGAGGAACATCACGATGCCGAAGAGAGTCAGAACGAAGGTGATACCCGCATCGCCGCCGGCCGACCGGTTCAGAACAACTTCATGATTTCCTCTTGTTCTTAATTTTCTGGCCATGATTAATCTCCCAACTTAGCGATGAGCTTGGTGATGACTACGTTCATGCCGATCATCATGAGGAAGAGCAGGAACGAGATGGCGGAAGCGTAGCCGACCTCCCAGCGGTTGTTCTGATATTCTTCGAGGTGGTGCGTCAGGGTATAAGCCACGTAGTCGACGGACGGGTTGCCGGCCAGAGCCGTAACGATGCCGCCGAAGTTGAAGGAACCGGTGATGGACATGATCGCGCCGAACATCAGCTGAGGCTTCATGGAAGGCAGGGTGATGTACCACAGCTCCTGCCACCGGTTCTTGATGCCGTCGATGGCGCCCGCTTCGAACAGGGACTTGTTGATGCCCTGCAGACCGGCGATGAACGCCAGGAAGGAGGTGCCGAGGGACGTCCAGAGCGCGACGGCGATACAAAGAGGCATAACGAACTTCGCGTTCTGGAAGAAGAGGATCGGGGAGTCGATGACGCCCATCTGAAGCAGGAAACCGTTCATCAGGCCGTAGGAGTCGGACGAGAAGATGGTGGTCCAGATCAGGTAGACGTTGCCGGCGATGGAAGGCGCGTAGAAGACCAGGGTGACCACCGCGCGGATTTTGGGAGGCAGCTCGTTGATGAACCACGCAACCACGAAGGAAATGATGTAGGACGCAGGTCCCGTGACCGCCGCGAAGATCAGGGTGTTCTTCAGAGCGGTGATGAAGAGGTCGTCGTCCAGGAACAGGGTGACGTAGTTGTCAAGGAAGACGAACTTCGGCCACTGGAGCATGTTGAAGGACGTAAGGCTCAGCACGAGGGACAGGAAGACGGGGATGATGGTAAAGATGAAGAAGAGAATCATGAAGGGGGCGATCATGAAGTACGCCGTCTTGTTTCTCTTGATCAGGAACCACGTCCGTTCGCTCTTCGTCATCTCGTGGAGAGGCTTTACCTGTTTTTCTTTTTTAGCCATGTCTCTCTCCTTAATCGAATTTCTTTCCGGAAAATCAGTTGAGATACGATTCGAGGGCGTCCGCCGCTTCGTTCAGATAGGACGCGATCTGGGCGAGGGTGTCGCTGCCGCCCAGTCCTGCCGCCGCCGCACGGAGTCCTTCGATGGAAGGATTGCCGATGGCTTCGGAGGCTGCCGCAACAGCCGCGCTGCTCTTCGCGGAGTCGTCGAGTTTGTCGATGAGCTCAGCTGCCTGATCCATTCTCTTGGAAGCGAGGGTCTGACCGATTTCGAGGGTTTCGAGGTCGAACTCGGTTCTCTTACGGTTGATTTCCTTGTTGATCGTATTGATGTACTGAAGGAGGGAGTCAACCGGGTCGGCGTGGTTGTTGTACGCGTTCAGGAACGCGAAGTTGGTGTAACGGGCGAGGATGTAGGAGCCGGGGTACTGAGTGATGGCGATGGTAGAATCCATCTGCTTCATCAGCTGGCCGTACTCACGGGAGGTCCAGGGCAGCTCCTCGAGGGCTTCCTGGTTGGCCGTCGCGTTCTTCGCGGCAGGACCCAGGATGGCGACCATCTCGTTGGAGTAGTCCACCTGGTACTTGGTGTCGGTGTACCAGCACATGTACTCCCACGCGGCCTCGATGTCGTCAGAGCGGAGGTGCCGGACATGGCGGTGTTGTCGATGCTGCCGTCTTCACGCACGAATCCGGGCACGGGACCGAATTCCCACAGACCCGCAAGCTCGGTGGCGAAGATGATGATGTTATTATAGGAAGTGTAGGGCTGGATGCAGAGCGGCATTTCACCGGTTCTGAAACGATTGGCGAAGTCATACGCGGTGGGCAGAGAATACTGGGTGAACATGTTGCACATGGTCTCGAAGGCCTCGAGGGAGGTATTCGCGTCCAGGTTGATTCTCATGCCGTCGTCGGCCCAGAGGTGGCCGCCCAGCTGGTACATGTACATCTGGTAGTCCTGGGACAGACCGATGGTCATGTTGTTGAACTGGAGCACCGGGATCAGGGAGAGGACCTCATCCCAGGTCTTCGGAGGCTCCACGCCCAGCTCGGAGAGAATGTCGGTCCGGTAGAACATCATGTTCCAGGACTGGGTATCCGGGAGGCCGTAGACCTTGCCGTAGAGCTCCAGAGGAATCATGGCGGCGGCGGTGAAGCGGCTCTCGATGTCGTGATAGTTGGCGAAGATATCGTGCAGCTCCGCGTTGTCGCGCTTGGTGACCTCGTCCTTGCCCTCTTCCGTATAAGCCTCCGGGTTCACGGCCACGACGGCGGAACGGATGGCGTACTGAATCGGGTCGACGCCGGTGCCGGGCAGAGCGATGTCAGGTCCGACGCCCGCCAGCACGGAGGGAAGCAGGGTACCGCCGGCGACCAGCTTCAGGGAAGCGTCGATGCCGGTGGTGGGACCGAAGTCGTTGTCCATCAGGTTGCGGCAGATCTGAGCCTGGTCGCGGTTGGCGGTGATCCAGACGTCCACCTTCCGGTCGGACTTCTGGCCGTCGGTGGTGGCGCCCAGGGAGTTGTAGTCGGTGAAGAAGGAGGCGACGAACTGTCTCAGCTCGTACCAGAAGGCCTGGAAGAAGTTGGCCTCAGCCTTGCCGAACTTTTCTCCGGAGGGCTGAATGTCGATCCAGTCAAGCTCCAGAGGCTGGTTCTTGACGTCGGAAACCCAGGAACCGAGAGTACCGATCTGGGACTTCAGCTGGCCGAGGTTCTTCGCGATCTCATCCTCGTCCGTACCCATCTTCCGGAGCAGTCTCGCGATCTGTTCCAGGGTGGCGGAGTTGGAGGACTTGACGTTGGACATGTTCTCGATGTAGGAGATCACGTCCGTGAGGTTCATGGACTGGACCACCATGTCGGTGACCACGTCGGGAAGGACGCGGCCGAAGCCGTAGTCACGGTAGGAGTCGGGAGAAGCGCCGGTGAGCTTCAGGATGGAGAGGTAGTCGTTGTTGATGGAGTTCAGGATGGCGGCGACCTCTCTCACCACGTTGCCCATTTCGCCGAGAGTGACCTCAAGGCGGATGGTGTGGTGGCCGGGCTCAAGATAGAACTGGAAGGTGTCAGCGCCGTTGTTGGCGGACTCGACCTGCCAGTTGGCGTCGTAGTTGAATTTAAGGTAGTTGGCTTCCTTAAACGGGATCTCGCCGTCCAGATAGATCTTGCGGGAGGTGTACATACCCTGCAGCTCGTTCTGGCGGAAACGGAACACCACCTCGTACAGGCCGGCGGAGGGGACGTCAAATTCGTACTCGACCCACTGGGCGGCGGTCTGCCACTTTTCGGAACCGATGGTGTTCAGCTTGATGCGGGAGGCGTCCTGGGGCTCCGTGACAGCGGATTTACGGTCATAAATCGGATACACGGTGAAGTCGGACGTTCTGTCCGGCGTCTCGGCGGCGATGTGGACCTTGTCGGCTGCAGCCGCGGATTTGCCGGCGATGTATTCCTCATAGGTGGGAAGCTCCTCATAGGGGAAGAGCGTGATATTCTGGATTACGACGTCCTCACGGACCGCGGTCAGTGCGATCGTGTTGGCGCCCTTCTCGAAGAAGAACTCGAACGGTTCGGCGAAGTAGCTGTTCGGGTCGATCAGCGTGTACTCCTGCCAGACGTGCTGGACGGTACATACGGGTCTCAGCTCGTTGCCGTTGGAGTCCACCTCGAAGCGGCCGTCCGTGTAGGCGTTGGTCCAGATCTTCTTCATGATCAGGTCGCGGACCTCGGCGAAGGGAAGCTCGCCGTTGATGTAGAAGCTGCGCTCGATGGAGTTCGTCTTGGTGGTGACGGAGCAGTAGTCGAGCTTGATGGCGTAGAGGCCGTCGGCGGGAATATTGACGTCCCACACCACGGTTCCGTCGTCGGCGATCTTCAGGGAGTCGCCGCTCTTGCCGTTGTAGTTCGACACGACTTCAACCACGGCGTTGGTAGCGGATTTATTGTAATCCGTCGCCTTGATCGAAACGGTCCCCGAGCCCTTCGGCGCGCCGGCGTGTTCTTCACGGTAATCGGCGTAGGAATACGAGATCAGGGATTCGCTGATTTCCTGAAGCGTCGTTTTCTGGGGTTCGCTTTCCACTTCTTCCGCGGCGTGGACGGCCGCAGGGAGAGTTGAGGCAAACGTCAGAAGCGACAGGACCAGAGAAAGCAGTCGTTTGCTTGTGGATTTTCTCATAGAACCTTCCTCCTGCAAAAATCTGGGCGGAATACGCTGACCGACGGATACGCGCCCGTCCCCGTACCGGGGGGCAGAATGGCCTTCATGCGGTGTGCTTCTCCCCACACGGGGCAGCTGTTCCGCCCTCCGGCACGTTTTTACGGAGACCCGTTTGACAGCAACCCTGCCAACTTACGGCGGCTCAGCCCGGCGCGCAAAGGCTCCGGAGGCATACGCCGCGGATTTCTGTCAAAGAGTCCCCGCGGATCGGCAGGGAATCCCCTCCCGATTTTGGATATGCCCATATCATAGCATAATGACACAAAAAAGTCAAGCGCGCATGCCGTGTCCTTGTGGAACCTCACACCCCCGGAACAGGGGCCTCCGGAGGCTTTTAAATCCTTCCCTTCCCCGTTTCCCGCGGAGGAGCCGGATCGCCCCTGAAACCGCAGCCGCGCCGCGCCTCGAAGGTCAGTTTTATTTGCTCTAAGCATCTATTTTTATAACTTTATAATCATTTTCGGTATTTTATTTGTACTTTTCCAAACGAATCTAGGGAGCGTTCCGGGTTTAAGTAATTTTTGCTTACAGTTACTTTTGTCGCTCCGCTGAGAGTTTTGTGTTCGCGGGGTGACGGAGGAACGGACGTTTTTGTCAATTTCCCACAATTTTTGATGCAAAATTTCTACACATAGACGGATTGCACAAAGTTTCCCGGACGGGCGTTTTTCGTCGGTTTCGGTCCGGATTTTCTCCCTTCCGCACCGGCCGGCCTCCCCTTCCCCGCGTTCCGGACCGGAGCCCGGCAGACTCTCGGAGACGGTCTGGCTGTACGAAGGGTTTCCTTCCTCATATATATACGGATCCGACGGGCGTTTTTTCCGGAGGGGTCCATTCCCGCGCATCCAAAAACGGAAAGGACGCCTCCCTCTCCGGGACAGCGTCCTCTCCGCAAACCGTCTTTCATTATGTTACTCGATGATGAGCCCGTGTTTCTCCTCGTCCGTCCGGCATTCATCCTTCCCTTCCCCGCTTCCGTTCATCCTCCGGCCGCCGGACCGTATCATATTTTCCTTCCATCCATTATGTTATGCTGTCATATCCAGCCGTCATCCGCGTCCGCCGCGACCTCCGAAGCCGCCCCCGCCGAAGTCTCCGCCGAAACCGCCTCCGCCAAAGCCACCAAAGCCGCCTCCACCGCCCATCATGGACTGGGGAATGCCGTCCACCTGCTGGCCGTTGACGTAGATGGTGCCGCCGTTATAGGCTGCGGAACCTTCATAGTCGAAGGAAGACATGGAGGCCGTCACCCGGATGGTCCCGCCGTTGACGACGATGTCGCCGTTGGAGTCGATGCCGTCCGTATCGCCGGGGCCCACCTCCACCGTGATGTCGCCGCCGTTGATCTCGATCGTGGGATAGTACGCGCTGCTCTTCCGGCTGGCGTTGATCCCGTCGTCGGAGCCGTAGATGTCGATGGTGCCGCCGTTGATCTGCACGTAGGTGGCCTCAATGCCCTCCGATCCGTTGATGCGCAGGTTCCCGTCGTCCACCTGCACGAAGGACGTCCCCTGGATCCCGTCGGACTTCGCGTTCACAGTCCAGTCGCCGCCGCCGATCCAGATCCAGCCGAAGGCGTCGTTGTCGTCGTTTTCGCAGTGAAGGCCGTCCTTATTGGTGGAGATGACGACGGTCCCGCCGCAGGCCGCTATGGAGTCGTTGGCCTCGAAGGCGTCCAGGGCGGAGGTCACGGTCCAGGCGCCGCCGGTGATCTTCAGATCGTCCTTGGTGGTTACGCCGTTGCCGTATGAGGATTCCACCGTCAGACTGCCCAGTCCGTTCAGCACCAGATCCTCCTTCGAGAAGATCACGGCGTCGGTGTTGTTGCCGGTCTCGCTGTCGGAGCGGAAGGAGCCGGTGACGCGCATGGCGTTCTCGGTGTTCTCCACCGTGGTGATGAAGACCTTGTCGGCGTTCAGCACGTAGATCACGGGATAGTCGGCATTGGTCACATTAACCCCGTTCAGGACCAGCTGGACCTTTGCCTCCTCGTCAGCCGTCACACGGACGGTGCATTCGGAGGCCGTTCCGGCGAGGACGTAGACACCCTCCTCTGTAATGTCGATCACGGCGTTGTCGCGCATGGTCACGGCGGACGCCTCCGAAAGATCCGCGTTCTGGGCCAGGTCCCGGTCGGTAAACAGGGGCGTGTCGCCTGTCAGTCCCTGATTGTAGGTGCTGTAGGATGCGGTCACCGCCTGATAGACACTCGGATCCGTCACCGCGGAGAAGGCCTCCTGTACCTGCAGCGATGCGGACGCGGCTTCGTCCTTTTCTTCATCCGCCGGGACCGCGGGTTCGCTGTCCTGACTGCCGACGGCCTCCGCGGTACTTGCATATCCGACTCCCTCCGCGGGCTCCTCCGCCTGCAGGTTCTCGTACTCGGCGATCATATCCTCGAAGGTCTTCCGCTCCGTCTCCGCCGCTTCCGTTTCTTCTGCCGGGGTTTCGTTCTCGTTGAGTTCGGCCTCGGAGTCCGCGTTTCTGAGACACCCGGAGGCTGTTCCAAGTAGCAGGAGGCCCAGCAGGAGGGCGGCGGTCATGTTTCTGATTGCTTTCGTTTCTTTCATCGATTCTGTTCCTCTCTTCTCCCGGATCGCGTTCCGGGCTCTCTTTCTCTTTCGTTCTGACGGTATTATACCGCCCGTTTCTGTTGTCCGCCGGTCTGGAATGTGACGGTTTTCGGAAAATTTTGTGTGCGGCAGGCCCGGGGAGGACAAATCCACAAATCCCGGAGGACGAATCGTTCCATCTTATTCAAAACCGTCAATTGACAGGTTCCCCGGTTTGGTGTAGAATGAATCGGATGATTACAATTTCTTATCAGAAAGGTACGAACCTATGAAAAAAGCAGTATCCCTGCTCCTGTGCCTGTGCATGCTCCTGCCCACGCTGGCGGCCTGCTCCGAGAGCGCGGAGAACACGGAC